>JBKPBQ010000513.1:0-4140 GCA_046726955.1 Acidobacteriota bacterium | reverse complement strand
GTCCCGAACGGGGAGCGGGTGAGCTGCTCTTCTCGCAGCCGGTCAGGCGATCCACCATCCTCATCGGCCAGCTCCTCGGCCTCTTCGCGGCGCTCCTCGGCGCCCAGGCGCTGGGCTTCGGGGCAGCGGGACTCGTGATCTTCGACCAGTCGGGCGAAGAGGGGCTCGCCGGCTTCCTCCTCCTCGTCCTCGCCGCGGTCGTCCTCACCGCGATCTTCCTCGGGCTCGCGGCCTGGCTCTCCGCGGGTCGGCGTCGCGCGCGGGCTCTAGCGCTCGCCCTCGTCGTCTGGTTCGCGGCCGTCGTCCTCTTCGACGTGGCCGCCCTCGGCCTCGCCTCGCTTCTGACTTCCGGCCCGGCGTCGCGCGTGCTGATCGTGGGCGTGCTCGTAAATCCCGTCGACGCGGTGCGGACGGCGGCTCTCCTCGGGATCGAGGGTACGGCCGCGTTCGGACCGGCGTCGCTCGCGTTCCTCCGCTTCACGCGAGGCCCCTGGGGCGCCGGTCTTCTCCTCGCCCTCTCCGTCGTGGGCTGGATCGGCGTGCCGCTCGCCCTGGCCGCCGCGCGTCTGCGCCGGGCCGATCTCTAGAACCTCTTTCCTCATTGACGGAGGCCCAGTCGCTCGTAACTTACGTGCAGACGACACGTATCTCGAAAAACCAGAGCTGCACCTGCACGAGGAGCAGCTTCCCGCCGGGATGCGGCCGACCGCGGGCTGATGTGATACTCTCAGGGCAACACTCAGCCGCGCGGGCCAATCCGGCCCTCACGAGCTTCGTGCTTGTGAGGGCAAGATGTCCGCTTCGCCTCCCTTCCCGCCGGTCGCTCCTTCCGTGGCTCCTCGTCCCCTCGTTCGCGTGGAGTACCTCGACTTCCAGAACCTCGCCGAGCACCGCGAGTTTCGGCTCCGCGTCTTCGAGCCTGGCGGATGGAGAGAGGTCCGCTTGAGCATCGCCATCGCCGCCTTCGTCGCCCACCAGGTATCGCTGCAGGATGGCCCCGATGTCTGCTACCAGATGCTGATGCGGGCGATTGCCAACGGCGAGACGGCCCCCGACGTGATCACGATCGACGACCTCGATATCGCTCGCTATCGCGAGGCCCAGCCGCGGGGACCGAAGCACAGGTCGTCGCCACCGCTGTCACCGCCCACGCCGCCCCTCTCCCCGCGTCCGGCGGCGAGGACGCCGGCCCCCGCGCGGCACGCTCCCGCGCTGGTCACGAACGAACCCCTGCCCGGTCTCGACGAGGGCCAGCGCGTCAGCCACGCGATCTTCGGACTCGGGGTGACCACTCCATCGAGCGCTGGTCACACGGCGGTTTGCTTCGACAACGGCGGGACGAAGACCTTCGTCACGTCGATGCTCCAGGTCGATGTGCTGTCCGCGCCCCACACGTGGGAAACCGGTCGCCGAGGAACCCCCCGACCCTGCCGGGCGGTCGCGCCGCCCACGGGAGAGCCGGGCAAAGATAGCTGACCCGGCGTTCGCCCCCGGCGGGTCCTGCGGTATAAGGAACGCCGCTCATGCCTTGGCCGCAGAGTTACGACCCCCTGGGGAGCGTCCTCCTCTCCACGGCGGTGGCCACCCTCCCGGTGGTGGTGCTCCTCGGCGCGCTCGCGTTCTTCCGCGCCCGCGCCCACGTGGCCGCGCT
Organism: Acidobacteriota bacterium; assembly: GCA_046726955.1. GTDB lineage: Bacteria > Acidobacteriota > Vicinamibacteria > Fen-336 > Fen-336 > CAVPGH01. Next base: position 2,489 of record JBKPBQ010000513.1, on the reverse strand, counting down.
CGCCGCGCTGGGCGTAGCGCTCGTCGTGGCGCTTGGACCTATTGGAATGCCAGTGCCGTCCGGCCTCGCCGCCGCTGCGCTCGGCGGCGCCTACGGCCTCTTCCCGATCGGCTGGATCGTCCTCAACCTCATCTTCCTCTACGACATGTCGGTGGCGAAGGGGCACTTCGCGGTCCTGCGCGCGAGCCTCGCCCGCCTGTCTCCCGATCCGCGCATCCAGGTGCTCGGCATCGCCTTCTGCCTGGGCGCGTTCTTCGAGGGAGCGGCCGGCTTCGGCACGCCCGTCGCCGTCACCGCCGCCCTTCTCATCCAGCTGGGCTTCGCGCCGCTCGCCGCGTCCTGCCTCTCGCTCATCGCGAACACGGCACCGGTGGCGTTCGGCGCGCTGGGCACGCCCATCATCGCCCTCGCCGGAGTGACGGGGCTCGACATCATGGAGCTGTCGAAGATGGTGGGCCGCCAGCTTCCTTTCTTCGCCGTCATCGTTCCGTTCTGGGTGGTGGCGGCCTTTGCCGGGCTGCGCGGGATGGCGGAGGTCTGGCCGGCGGCTCTCGTCGCGGGTGTCGCGTTCGCCGTGCCGCAGTTCCTGATCTCGAACTTCCACGGGCCTTGGCTGGTCGACGTGGTGTCGGCCGTCGTCTCGATGGCGGCGCTCGCGCTCCTCCTGCGTTGGTGGAAGCCTCGAACGACGTGGGCCCGGTCCGAGCCCGGAACGGCGCGGCTGGACGAGACCGCCGCGCCCTCGGCCCGCGCGGTCCGCGAAGCGTGGCTTCCGTGGCTGCTCCTCTCCGTCGCCGTCTTCGTGTGGGGCCTGCCTCCCTTCAAGGCCTTCCTGAATGGGCTCTCCGCCCCGCGCATCGCCGTGCCGTTCCTGGACAAGCTCGTGGAGCGCGTGCCTCCGGTGGTGGCCTCGCCGCGGGCCGAGGAGGCCGTCTTCACGTTCAACTGGCTCTCCGCGACCGGCACCGGCATCCTGGTGGCGGCTCTCGTGGCGGGAGCGTGGATGGGATGCTCGCCGCGGGAGATGGCGGCGGCGTACAAGGGCGCCCTCCACCGCGTGCGGTTCTCGCTGCTCACGATCGCGGCCATGCTCTCCCTCGGCTACGTGACGCGGTACTCGGGCGCGGACGCGACCATGGGCCTCGCGCTCGCCCGCACCGGTACGCTCTATCCGTTCTTCGGGACGCTCCTCGGCTGGCTGGGCGTCGCCCTCACGGGGTCCGACACCGCCTCGAACGTGCTCTTCGGCGGGTTGCAGCGGATCACGGCCGAGCAGACCGGCCTCTCGCCGGTGCTCATGGCGGCGGCGAACTCGTCCGGGGGCGTGATGGGCAAGATGGTGGACGCGCAGAGCATCGTGGTGGCGAGCGTCGCGACGAACGCGCACGGACAGGAGGGCGAGATCCTGCGCCGCGTCTTCGTGCACAGCGTCGTCCTGGCCGCGCTCGTGGGCCTGCTGGTGGCGGGTCAGGCGTACGTCTGGCCGCTGACCCGGATGGTGCCCGCGCCGCGGTAACGAGGATTACGGTCCCCGGGAGGTCCCGATGCCGAGAAGCGAGCCGCCGGTCGGAGCGGAAGCGACCGCGGAGCAGCTCGTGGAGGAGAAAGACTGCGCGAGCGCGATGGCCGCCGCTCCCGGCGAGGCGTTTCCCGCGGTGTACGCCACGACGCGCATGATCGGCCTCATGGAGCTGGCGGGGGCCCGGGTGCTGCAGCCGCTCCTCGCGCCCGGCGAGCTCTCCGTCGGCGTGAAGGTGGACGTCGTGCACAGCGCGGCCACCCTGCCCGGCGCGACCGTCCGCGCGAGCGCGCGCTACCAGGGCCGCGAGGGCAAGCTCTACCGGTTCGAGGTGTGGGCCGAGGACGAAGGCGGGGAGGTCGGACGGGGCCGGCACGACCGCGCGGTGATCACGGTGGACCGGCTGCTCGAGGGCGCGCGGCGGCGACGGCGCTGAGGCGCGCCGCCGGACCGCGCGTCAAACGTCGGTCTGTCTGCGCTCGGCCAGCAGCAGGCGCCGGAGGGTCCGCAGGTCGTTCAGCAGCCGCCGGCTGCTGCTGACGTGGACCTGCAGCTGCCCGAGCTTGTGCGCCACCAGGCCGAGCGCCGCGCGCCTCCGCTCCGCCTTCGCGTCCGTGGCCAGGCGGATCTCCTCCTCGATGGCCGCTCGCGTCTCCTCGATCACCTCGGCGAGGAGGCCGACGTACTCGTGCGAGTTCTCGATGCTCTCGAACGGCGCCGCCGACTTCGGCTCCGCGCCACGCTTCTCCGCCGGCGGGCGGGGAACGTGGTTCATCTGGCGAGGGTCATCCACCGCTCCGACCTCCCGAAGGTGAAACAGGCTACCACGGCCGTCCAGGGTTCAGGGCGCGGGGGGCGCCGTGGCCACGGACCGCAGGAGCATGTCGATGATGACGTCGTCGATGTAGGGACCGAACATCTCCAGCGGCCGGGCGGGCGACGTGTACTTGTAGGTGTTGAGGCCGTTGAA
>JBKPBQ010000512.1:0-5578 GCA_046726955.1 Acidobacteriota bacterium | reverse complement strand
TCGCTCCGCAGCTCGTCGAGCGTGGCGGCCACGTCGCGAGTCCGCCGGGTGAACCGGTCTCGGAGCTCCTCCGGACTCGGTTGCTCGCCGCGTCCTGTCAGGTGCGAGGAAGTCGCAGCCATTCGATTCCCTCCTTGAGCGCGCCGAGCGTCTGCTCGGGAGGCCTCGCCAGGCGGCGAAGCCGCGCGAACGCGGCGCGCGTGGCGGCGACGCTCAGCGCGAGCGCCAGGACCGCGACGACGAGGGCGGCGGCCCAGAGCGGCATCACCTCGGCGAGCCCGGCCACCGCGGCCGCGCCGGCGGCGGTCAGGCCCAGCACGAGGGCTCCGGCCGCCGCCGACAGCCAGCCGAGGGCCGGCCGCAGCTCCACGACCCGTTCCTGGGCTTCCGCGCTCAGGAGGCGGGCCGCGTCACCGACGAGCGACGCCGACTCGGAGGCCAGCCGCAGGGCGAGATCGCCCACGGTCGGGCCTCGAAGCTCAGCGCTCGTCGAAGACATCCAGGACCGCGTTCGCGAGAGCGATGGCCACGACGGGCACCAGGCCGCGCCCGAAGCCGTTGCTCCGGCTCCGCGGGGACATCGCCATCCCGATGCCGACGCCGAGGGCGAGGCACGCCGCCGTCGCCCGGCCCGGGTGCTGGCGCGCGTAGTCCATCGCTCCCCGATACGCCCTCTCCGCGCTCTCCGCGGACCGCTCGTAGGCCGCGGCCGCGCTCTCCTTGGCGTTCCGGAGCTTGCGCGCAGTGGCGTCCGCGACGCGACGCGCTTTCCGCTCGACCTCGGCCGCCGCCTCCTCGGCCTCCAGGGCCGCCTCGTCGGCGGTGCGCTCCCAGTCACGCTTGGGCTGGTCGGGCGTCGATCCCATTCCCGTCTCGACTCCATATACGTTCGACATGATTTCCTCCTGTGCCGGTGTGCTGGCGGGGGCGCCGCTGTCGAGCACGCCTTCCGTGGCTTCGCCAGGCTCCTTGAAGAATCTGCTCGGCGGGCCGGGAAAAGACACGCCCGAATCCCCCGGTTTGAAGCGATTCGGTTCGGCAGCGCCCCCCGCTAGAGAGAGGAGCAAGCGTCGTGCCGAGGACGGATTGGGCCGGCTCGAGGCCGGACGCGGCTACATCGTTTCCGCGAGCAGCTCGTCGAGCTTCCGGCGGTCGAGCCCGATCGGCTGGTCCACGAGGGGGCCGTCGCGGAGGACGGGCTCGGTGTCCTCGTACGTTGGCTTCTCGGTCCTGTAGAGAAGCCCGATGGGAAGCCGCGGATTGAACTCCATCGACTTCGGCAGCGCGGCCATGAGGTCGGTCGGGTCGTAGCCCGGGGTGTCCTCGAGCTTGTAGACCCGCTCCTTGAACCAGGGGTACGTGTTGATCTTGTTGAAGGTCACGCAGGGGCTGAAGACGTCGATGAGCGAGAAGCCCTTGTGCTCGATGGCGGCGGCGGTGAGCTTCGTGAGGTGCTTCTGCTCGCCCGAGAAGCCCCGCGCCACGTAGGTGGCGCCGGTCACGAGGGCGAGGGCGAGGGGCTGGATCGGCTTCTCGACGTTCCCGCGGGGCGTGCTCTTCGTCTTGTGACCCTCGGTGGTCGTGGGCGAGGCCTGGCCGGTGGTGAGGCCGTAGATCTCGTTGTCCATGACGATGTAGGTGAGGTTCAGGTTGCGCCGCATGGCGTGGATGAAGTGGGCCATCCCGATGCCGTAGCCGTCGCCGTCGCCGCCCACCGCGATCACGTGCAGGTCGTGGTTGGCGAGGGCGGCCCCCGTGGCCACGGGCAGGGCGCGGCCGTGGAGGCTGTGCACACCGTAGGCGCGGATGAACCCGGGCAGGTTCGAGGAGCACCCGATGCCGGAGATGATGAGCACCTTGTGGGGCGGGATCCCGAGCTCGAGAATCGCCTCCTTGATCGACTTCAACACCCCGAAGTCGCCGCAGCCCGGGCACCAGTCGGGATGGACGTCGGAATCGAGGCTCTTGAGGGTCAGCTCGACGGTGGTCGCCATTGGGTCTCTCCTCCCTACCGCGCGCTCGACGTCAGGGAATGGCTCGCATACATGGAGCCCGTGTCCATGCCGATCACCAGCATCTCCTCCGGCTTGCCCGTCGTGCGTCCGACGAGCTCCACCTCCCACACGGGCTCGCCGTACTCCGGGGCCGCGACCTTGCGCAGCCGCCCGGGGCGCGTCCGGTCCTGCATGTGGATGCGGATGTAGTGATAGGCCATCTCGCGGGCTTCGTGCTCCTCGACCTTGAGGTCGATCGTCCCGGTCTCCAGCAGCGACTTCACGCGCGTGCTGATGTAGGCCGGCTCGAACGGCTCGCCGTCGTAGCGGGTGAGCACGTGGTGCACGGTGAAGCCCGACTCCGCCCGCAGGTGGCGGGCGAACTGGCCCGTGAAGTTGTTCTCGACCACGATCGTCCTCTTGCAGGTCTCGAGGATGGCGCGGGCCTCCTTGGCGTGGAAGGGGACGAGATACTTGAAGTGGAGCTGGTTCGCACCAACCCCCGCCTGCGTGAGCTGCGCCGCGGCCTCCTGGACGACGCTGCCCGTGGACCCCCAGCTGATGAGCGTGACGGCCGCGTCCGGCGGGCCTTCGAGGACGGGTGCCGGAAGCCGGGCCAGCACTCCCGCCATCTTGCGCATCCGCTTCTCGTGCATCTTCCGGCGGATGGCCGGGTTCGTGTGCTCGTCGCTGATGAGGATCCCCTTCTCGTCGTGGTCGTCGGTTCCCGACACGTACATCATCCCGTCGCGCCCGGGCCGGGCCCGCGGGGAGATCCCGGACGGCGTCATGGCGTAGCGCTTGTAGCCGCCGTTCTCCCGCTCCTCGGGACGGAGCTCGTCCACCCAGAGCCCCCGCTCGATGGCCACGTCGCTCGGGACCTGCTCCGGGTCCACCGTGGACCGGTGCTCGCCGAGCAGGAGGTCGGAGACGATGGTGACGGGAAGCTGGAACGTCTCCGCAAGGTTCAGCGCCTCCACCGACGTGTGGAAGCAGTCCATGGCATCCCGCGGCGCGATGATCACGCGCGGGTAGTCTCCCTGCGAGGCCCCGAACGCCTGGTTCAGGTCTCCCTGCTCCGTCTTGGTGGGAATGCCGGTGGACGGTCCTCCACGCTGGACGTTCACGACCACGACCGGCGTCTCGATCATCCCCGCCATGCCGATGGCCTCGCTCATGAGCGCGAAGCCGCCGCCGGAGGTCGCGCACATCGAGCGCACGCCCGCGTGCCCCGCGCCGATCGCGAGGTTCACGACCGCGAGCTCGTCCTCCGCCTGCTTCACGACGACACCGCACTTCTCGCTGTGCGAGGCGAGCCAGTGGAGGATGAACGAGGCGGGGCTCATCGGGTAGGCCGAGTAGAACTTCAACCCGCCGGCCACCGCCCCGAGGGCGGTCATGAGGTTGCCCGTCACCACCGGCCGGCGCTTGCGGCTGAAGCTCCACTTGTAGCCGAGCGGCGGAGTGGTCTTGGCCGCGTGCTCGTGTCCCGCCCGCAGCACGCCGACGTTCTGGTCGATGACCTCCTGGCCCTTCTTGCGGAACGTCTCGAGCAGGATCTCCGCCGCCACACCCTCGTCGAACCCGACGAGGTGGAGGAGCGCACCGAGCGCGGCCGTGTTCTGCATGACGGGCAGCGTCTTGCCGAGACCCGCCGTGATCTCGGGCACCGGGAGGGGCACGAGCGTCACTCCTTCGCGCACGAGCGAGCGATCGCAGGTGAGCTTGGCGCTGTTGAAGACGATGGCGCCTCCCGGCTCCACCTCGCGCGCGTGCCGCTCGATCCCGTCCTGGTTCAAGGCCATGAGCACGTTCAGGTGGTCGCCGTGGTTGTCGACCTTCTCCTCCGAGAGCCGCAGCCGCAGCCAGGTGTGCCCGCCCCGAATGAGCGACTGGTAGCTGTTGTACGTGAAGAGGTGGAGCCCCAGGCGCGCGGCCGTGCGGGCGAGCGTGTCGCCCGTGCGGTCGAGACCGTCGCCGGCAGCGCCCGCGATTCCGATCGTGATCTCGGTGGACATGTCTGCTCCTTCAGTCTTCTTCCTCGACGAGCGACGGGTAGACCTGGACGATCTCCGGGTTCAGGGCCTGCAGCACCTCGCACAGGCCTTCCACGGTGTCTCCGTCCGGGACCTTCCAGGTGGCGGTCACGCGATGGTCGCCGTCCGCCGCCGGCCCGGCCATCCCCTTGATCAGGCCCAGGTGCGTGGCCACGAGGCTGGCCTTGCCGGGCTGCGTTTCGACCACGATCTTGGCAACGAGCATGGGTTCCTCCGTTCTCGGAGAGCTCCCTAGGTCGATGGGGTGGCGCGGCCCCCGGGACGGGGGCACAGGAAGCCGTGAGGATCCCTCTCCACGCAAGACCGGCGCGGGTGGGGCAGCGCGTGCTTCACGGTCGGTTGTTCCGGCACGACTTCCGCCTCGAGTGCGACGAGGATGGCGCGAGCCTACGCCCCCGGCCGGGGACCGTCAAGCCTCAGCGCGCGGGCGTGAGGCCGATCTCGGCCGACCAGGCGCGAAAGGGGTCGCGAGCCTCCCGCCAGGTCCTCTGGAGGAGCGCGCAGTCCGCGCGGACGGGGCCGGTCGCGGCGTCGCGGCCGTCGAGGCGTATGCGGAGGGGCTTGTCGGGACGCATCAGCTCGCGGCGCAGCAGGAGCCTCAGGCGAAAGACGTTCCGCGTGCTGAGCTCGATCGCGCCGTCGTCGGCGAGGCGACCTTCCACGCGCGCGCGGCCGCCACGACTCGAGCGCTCGAGCCGCTCGCGGTAGACGAGACGGTCGCCGGGTCGCAGCCCGTAGCGAAGGGGCGTCGTCTCCGCGGAGCCGGGAGTCGCGGTACCCGCCGCCGCGACGACGAGCGCCGTGCCGAGAGAGCGCGAGCACGCCCGTCGGAGTTCCGCTATCCTCGCCCGCGTGAGGCGCGGTTTCCTCTCGCGATTGCTCGTGCTCGCGGGCTTCGGAGGACAGGTGACGACAGGCGCGACTTCGGCCAAGGACAAGATCCTCATCAAGAGCGCCTGGGGCTCCGCCGATCCCACGCAGGCTTCGTTCCCGTTCCACCACGCCAATGCCTTCGCCGAGGCTGGCCACCCCGTGCAGATCTTCCTGCTCGGGGAGGCGGTGACGCTCATGCGCACTGCGGTCGCCAACTCGATCGTGCCCGTGGGCTGGCCGCCGCTCGCGGAGGCGCTGGCCAAGGTCCTCGAGCACAAGATCCCCATCCATGTTTGAGGAGCGTGCGCGAGGGCCCGTGGGGTCCTGGAGAGCGATCTTGCCGGCAAGGGTGCGACGTTCGCAAACCCGGCGATCTTCGTGTCGCTCGTGGAGTGGGCGGACAAGGTCCTCACGGAATAGCCGAACGAAGACCATTGGCCCTGCTGCGGACGAGGCGAGCTACTGGTACGTCGGCTCGAGGGGAAGGCGCTTCTCGAGCCGGCCGACCACGCCCTGGACAGTGCAGGCAAAGGCGAGGCGGTCGGTGAAACCGCGCATGAAGAGCAGCCCGCGGCCGCAGTTACGAGGGATGTTCTCGGGGCAGAGCGGATCGGCCACCTGAGCGGGGTCGAAGCCCGGCCCGCGGTCGCGAAT
>JBKPBQ010000511.1:0-11804 GCA_046726955.1 Acidobacteriota bacterium | reverse complement strand
CGTTGAGGGCGCCTGGCTGCCACGCGTAGAAGAGGTTGGAGGTGTACTGCGTGTAGGCGTGCCCCCACTCGTGGGCGGTGACGTCGTCGGTCGTGACGCCCGGGCAGAACGAGATGAACGTGCCGTTCCAGGAGGCGTTCGGGCATCCGTAACCCCGGTCGAAGATCGCGTCCATGGTGGACCCGAGACCGTCGAACGAATCGCGCTCGAAGCCGTGCGAGAAGAAGTCGTGGGTCTCTTCCGACGAGACGATCATGTTGTCGGCTTCTTGGTTGCAATCGGGGAAGCCGGGCTTCTGCACGCAGACCCCGGTGCTCGGGACGGGGTCCCCTTCCACCCAGTACGGCGTGCCGGGATACGTCGGGGGCCCCGCGGGATTGTTCTCACCGTCGTATGCGCGACGGCTGAGAGCGTCGTAGATGCCGGTGATCTGGTCGACCCGCTTGCCGGTGTGCGCGTCCACGTAGACGAACTCGCGGACGTTGCGGCGGTTGCTCACCTCCACCTCCCAGACGAGGTGATTCGATCCCTGGACGCCCTTCACCAGCCCCTAGCGGAAGACGTAGAGCTTCGTGCCCCGCACCGCGATCCCGGCGGCGCCGGGCTTCTGCTCCGCCACCCGCGCCTGGGCCGAGGCTCCCGCCTCGCTGGCGGTGCGCGTCGGTACGACACTCAGGTCGAGACCGGGCACGAAGGTCCCGTTGACCGCGTAGAGACGACCGGAAGCATCGACGTGAGTGCGCACGATGCCGGCGAAGACGGGCACCCCCTTGTACTCCTGGGCGTACGCGGTGTGCCGGTATCCGAGGGAATCCCTCTTCTGACCGACCTGGCGCAGCTCGGCGGCGAAGTCGCGGATGCCGAAGATCGTCCCGTACCGACTGAAGAATTCCCCTTCGGGGGATGCCCGCGCCGCTCGCGCGTCGCGCGCGGCGGCGTCGGGGGCCAGGCGCACGAAGCGCGCCGCTCCCGTCGCCGGGTGGAGGCTCACCCGCGCTTGACCGTTCGAGTCGCGCATCAGGCGATCAATACCCGCGGCGTCCACGGCATCTGGCGACTGCGCCTCGACCGGCGCTCCGAGCGCCGCCCAGGCAACCAGGAGGTACCCTGCGACCCAGACCCTCGATCCAACGCGCATCTTTCTTCCTCCCGCTCGTGGCAGCCTCGCGGCCGCACGAACCGCTTACGTCTCAGCGCCTCAGGTTGGGAGCAGCGAGCGGGAGGCTATTCCAGGGCCCGACCTGGAGTCAACGCCGAGAGCGCGAGCGCCGAGAGCGCGAGGACGAGCAGGCACGGAAGGTACTCGAGGGCGAGGCGCGCTGCCGGAGGGGGGTATTCCCCCCCTCCGTCCCGTCGGACCCGGCCGACTTCAGGCTACCGGAACTGCGGTGACGGGACCGTGATGCTCAGGGCCGGCAGGCGTACAAGGTCACGTCGTCCACGTACCAGCCGAAGGCGGTTCCTCCGCAGCCGTCCGTTCCCAGGCTGAAGCGGAGCCGGACCTTGTCGCCCGTCGTCGCGTAGCCCGTGAGATTGACGTGGGATCGGCCCCAGCTTCCTCGTACTGATCCACCGTCGGTGCCGCTGAAGGCGACCTTGCCCGCGAGCGGGTTGGTATTTCCCGCGGCGGCGGTGGCGAGCGTGATGTTGTACGCGTTGTAGGTGAAGGCGGCGACTCCTATCTGCGTCCACGGTCCGCCGTTCACGCTGATCTCGACGATGCCTCCGTCTGCCAATGCCTCCGTGGCGACCCAGTGGTCGAACGTCAGCAGGAAGGGGCCGACGCCGGTGAGCGGGATGGAGGGGCTGGCCATGTGCAGCACCGCCGACTCGTCTCCCCCGGGCGCGCAGGTGCCGATGTCGGGGTCGGGGCCGAACATCGCGTACCCGGGCCGCGCGTCGGGAAGGTTGGCCACGCGCTCCCAGCTCCGCGGCGTGAAGTCGGCGGGGGTCACCGGCTCCTCGGTCGTGACCCAGCTCCGGCGTCGCCGCGAGCCCGACTCGAAGGTGTCCTGAAGGAAATTCACCTGGTTCAGCCCGGCCGCGCAGCGCGGGGGCGGGGTCCTGGCGAGCAGGGGTTGGAAGTTGCAGAACGTGGGCGCCGTCCGCAATTCCACGGCCGCGATCATCTTCGTCACCTCCGCACAGTCGCCGGCGCTGATCATCTGGCCGGAAGGCGCCCCGGTCAGGAGATTGGCGAGGTTGACTCCGATGAGATCCGTGCACGACTGCTCGAGCGCGTCCGCGTGGTCCGCGAAGTCGGTGGACGGGACCTGGTACTGGGCCTGCGCGCGGAAGTAGATGTGCGCGGCCTTGGTGAGGCCGAGGCCCGTCACGGTCTGGCCGTTGAACGTCCCGCCGTCCACGAGGAGCGCGTAGCCGTGGTTGGGCACGCCGGAGTTGTTATGCACGCCTCCGGCGTCACTGGTGGCGCAGGTGTAGAACGCGGTGTCCGTGACCTTGCTGGGGTTGCTGTAGCAACCGGGGTTCCACATGTCGCGGATCGCCCCGCCGGGGTTCACGTCCTCGCCGAGGAGCCAGCGGTAGCTGTTGTCGGTGGCGCCGCTCGTCGAGTGCAGGTTTGCCGTCACGGTCCCGGACTGGAGCTCGGTCTTGATCGCAGTTCCGACGGACTGCTGCACGCCGAGCGAGGGGATCGTGATCGCGGGCGCGGTCCCCCCCATCCCCGGAAGACCGGTCGCGACGTTGTTGGCCACGATCACGCCGATCGCTCCCGCGGTCTGGGCGTTCTGCACCTTGACCGTGAACAAGCAGCTGCCGCGGTCGATGAGCGCGATCTTCCCCGCCACCGCGGCGGCGTTGGTGAGCGCCGTACAGCCATCGGTGGTTGACGGCCCGCCGGGGTTGGCGGCGTCGAGGGCGACGACAACGGCGCCGGTGATCCCGAAGGGGGTGAGCGCAGGCCCGAACTGCGCGGCCTGGGCCACGTAGTTGCCCGAGATCGCAGGGGGTGCGGTCACCTGGAGCTCCGCCCGAGGCGGAGAGAAATCCGAACAGGTCGCGGCAGTGCGCGGCCCGCCCGGGGCGTCGGTCATGCGCCCGTTGAGCTGGTCCACGGTCTCCCCGAAGATGTCGGAGTAGCTCTCGTTGAGCGCTCCCGGTTGCCACGCGTAGATGAGGTTGGACGTGTACTGCGTGTAGGCATGGCTCCACTCGTGGGCGGTGACGTCGTCGGTGGTGAAGCCCGGGCAGAACGAGATGAACGTGCCGTTCCAGGAAGCGTTCGGGCAGTCGTAGCCCCGGTCGAAGATCGAGTCCATGGTGGAACCAAGACCGTCGAAGGAATCACGGGCGAAGCCGTGGCTGTAGAGATCGTAGGTCTCCTTCGACGAGATGATCATGTTGTCGGCCTCGGTGTTGCAGTTGGGGAGGCCGGGACCCTGCACGCACGTCCCGGTGCTCGGGAAGGTGTCCCCCTCCACCCAGAACGGCGTTGCGGGATAGGTCGGCGGCCCGCTGGGATCGTTCTCGCCGTCGTAGGCGCGCCGGTTGAGGGCGTCGTAGATGCCCGTGATCTGGTCCACCAACTTGCCGGTGTGGGCGTCCACGTAGACGAACTCGCGAACGTTGCGGCCGTCGCCGACCTCCACCTCCCAGGCGAGGTGATTCGCTCCCTCGACGCCCTTGGCCAGCCCCTCGCGGTAGACGTAGAGCTTCGTGCCACGGACGAGGATCCCGGTCGCGTTCGGCTTCTGCTCTCCGACCGCGGATCGGGCCACGGCGCCCGCCTCGGCGGCGGTCCGCGTGGGGACGACGTTCAGGTCGAGACCCGGCACGAACGTCCCGTTGACCGTGTAGAGCCGGCCGGAGGCGTCGACGTGGGTGCGCAGGATGCCGGCGAAGACGGGTACGCCCCTGTACTCCTGGGCGAAGGCGGTGTGCCGATATCCGAGCGAATCGGTCTTGCGATCGACCTGGCGCAGCTCGGCGCCGAAGTCGCGGATGCCGAAGATCGTCCCGTACCGCCGGAAGAAGTCCGTTTCGGGCGACACGCGGGCCGCGCGCGCGTCCCGCGCGGCGGCGTCGGGAGCCAGGCGTACGAAGCGCGCCGCTCCCGTCGCCGGATGGAGGCTCACCCGCGCTTGACCGTTCGAGTCGCGCATCAGGCGATCGATACCCGCGGCGTCCACAGCATCGGGCGACTGCGCCTCGACCGGCGCCCCGAGCGCCGCCCAGGCAACCAGCAGGTACCCTGCGACCGAGACCCTCGATCCAAAGCGCATCTCTCTTCCTCCCGCTCGTGGCAGCCTCGCGGCCGCACGAACCGCTAACGTCACGGAGCCTCAGGTTGGGAGCAGCGAGCGGGAGGCTATTCCAGCCCCCGGCGCGAGTCAAACGCGTGGAGGGGCTCGGCGGGGCCCCAGCAGGCAACTCGGCTCGGCGAGATCCTGCTGGGGCCCTGGTCTACGGCTTCAACGGTCGTCGGAATCCCGTCCCTGGGAAGCGGAAATGACCGGGAATCCGGTGACGATGGTGCCCGAGAGGACGAATCCGCGGGTGCTCGGCGCAAATCGCGGCGCCAGCAGGCCGTCGTTGATCTCCCGCGTCACCGCGAAGCGGTCGAAGCTCCGCGGGAGAAGGAAGAGGCACGTGTTGTCGCGCTCGGGGCAATTCGGGTTGGGAGTGTCGATGTCGCCCTCGGCGGAGGAGACGATGCCGTCTCCGTTCGTGTCGACGAGCGCGATCGCCGCCCGGTAGCCCTTCAAGAGCCGCTCGGTCAGGTTGTGCTCCCCGGGCTCGAACGAGGCCAGCCTCTCGAAGGCGTTCAGGAAGGCCTCGTGCGCGACCCCGCTGGGGATGAAGCGCTCGCGGAACTCCCGCTGCGAGTCGACCTCCGAATCGAACAGGTCGGGGTCGCGCGGCCGGTCGGGGTTGTCGCCGAACGCGATCGCCTTCTCCCGGGTGCGGTTATTGCTCGCGGGCCCCGATCCGGGAACGATCGACTGGCGACGGCTGATCTCGCCGTCCTGGTAGGTGTCGGCGGGCTGCGTCGGGGACCTGTCCGGGAACCCGCCGGTGAAGGGCAGCTCGTAGAGCGGGTGGATCCAGTTGGTCGTGTAGTTGAACTCCCAGTAGTTGTGGGCGTCCGCCTGCTGCAGCGCGTTGTAGGCCCCCATGCTGAGGTAGAGCGAGACGACGTTCGTCACCTTGTCCGGGAAGTGGTCGCTCGGCTGCGGGAAGTGAGGCGCTTCACCATCGACGGTGAAGAAGTGGCCGGGGACGTTGTTGCCCGTCCCCATCTTCGCCAGCCGTTCGGCATCCTCTTCCGTGATCTTCCCGACGGGGACGTGGCCACCCTGGGCATGGGGAGCCACCTCGGCGACGCGGAGGTCGTGGATCATCCAGCCCTCGTACCAGCCGCTCTCGTTGTTGATCACGAACAGTCCGCGGATGTCGGTGAAGACGTCGATGAAGGCGCGGGGGTCGTCGGGATCGGTCGGCAGGTCCGGCTTGGGCTCCAGCTCGACCCGCACGGAGCCGATCGTCGGCAGCTCACAGTTGGCTCCCCACACGGTCAACATCGTGCTCGGGTCGTCGTTGACGCCGTGTATCCGGGTGGTGAAGACGCTGGGCTCGAAGTTGGTGTTGTCGAGAAGGTAGTACATGAAGAGCCGGCTCTTGCTCGTGACCGGGTCGGCCTCCGCGAACACCTGCACCGGCGCGATGCTGTGCGGGCTACAGTCGAGCGTGACGAGGCGGTCCTGGAGCGGCTGCGTGGCCGCCTGGCTCGAGAGGGGAGCGATGTCCCCGCGGGTGCAGAAGCCCGGCGTGCAGGCGCTCGGATGGCAGGTCCCGAGCGGGGGAACGGCCGTCGGCGCCGGGCAGGTCTGGGCCGCGCGCCCCGTCGCGGGGACGAGCGCCAACAGGCCGCACCCGGCGAGGGCGACCGCCCTCGTTCTCCCTTTGCGCCTCGCCGCCCTCTGCCGGTGAGAGTCCTCTACTAGAAAGGTACGCATAACTTCCTCCTTGGATCATTCGATAAATGCCCCGGACGAACGGGATGCGGTCGACAGCAGGTCCGTGCGCTCCTCGCTTGTTGGGGGTCTCTGATCCTGGAGTGGCCGCTTCCCGTAGAGGTCGTAGGGCCGGCAGTACGAGTCAGCAAGCACGATGCCGACGGCGAATCGATGCAGAGACCGCCGTGAAATCGAGGGAATGGATCACGAGGCGCCCGCGGCCGTTACCCCGGATGTAAGGGGCTTACGCCGGCGGTAACGGCGCGAGCGCGTCGCTCGGATCGACGCTACGTGTCCAGGCGGATGGATACCTTCGCGGTCCCGGTTCGCGTCTTCGACAGCGCAAGGACGAGCAGGCAAGGAATATACTCGAGGGCGCGAATCCCCCATCCGATTCGCCAGGTCTCGCCCGAGCGCCACGGCACGTAGACGACGTAGGCGAGCACGACCGTGCCGGTGAAGAGCACCGCCGCCGCCTCGTCCCTGACCACGATCAGGGGCAGGAACCAGAGGGCGTACCACGGGAGCACGTTCGGAGAGAGCGCGACGACGCACGCCACCACGACGGTGGCCGCGGCCACGGGCTCGGCCCGGCGCCACGCGAGCGCGAGCGCGACGGCGAGCGAGACCGCGGTCCCGAAGCGGACCGCAGCGCCGTGGCCGAGGAGGGCGGCGAGAGGAGCGAAGAGCGTCTCGTTGAACGTCCAGAACGCGGCGTACTTCGACAGGCTCAGCAGGAGGCCTCGGCCCGCCGAGCGGTAGGGCCAGACGAGGAGCGCGGCGAGCGCGACGGCGGGGGCGACGTGCCAGACCCGGTAGCGTCGGGCCCAGGCCGCGGCGATCAGTCCGGGCAGGAACTTGGCCTGGAACCCGAGCGCCGCGGCGAGCGCGGAGACGAGGGGTCGCCCGGCTTCGAGCGCGGCGAGGGAGGCGGCGAGCAGGAGGAGCCCGAGGGCCTCGTTGTGACCGCTGCCCGCGATCTCGACGAGCGCGAGCGGGCTCCAGGCGAGGACGAGGAGGCGGCCGAGCGGCAGTCCACGGCGGCGCAGGAGAGCGGCGAGCGGCCATAGCGCGAGCATCTCGCACCCCGCGAGGAAGGCTTTCATCGCCGTGACGGAGTCCGAGACGGCGACCACCGCCCGCGCGGCGATCTGCCAGAGCGGCGGGTAGACCGCGGCGTAGTCGCGATGGTTGATCCCGCGCCAGACGTCGTCGCGCAGCGCCGTCCACTGAGGCGCTTCCGGCCGGTC
Source organism: Acidobacteriota bacterium (assembly GCA_046726955.1). Classification (GTDB taxonomy): domain Bacteria; phylum Acidobacteriota; class Vicinamibacteria; order Fen-336; family Fen-336; genus CAVPGH01. The sequence continues at coordinate 4,576 of JBKPBQ010000511.1, read as the reverse complement.
CCTCCAGGCGTACGGGTTTCCGCCGTGGAGCTGGACACGCCCCTCCCAGACCGACCGGTAGACGTCGTCGCTCAGGAGCGGCGGGGCGAGGACGAGGACGACGCGCCACGCTCCGCACACGAGGAGTGCCAAGGCCAATCCGCGCCTGGAAAGGGTCGCGGCCGGCCCGAGACCGACGAGGTAGGCGGCGAAGGCGAGGCCGTACCAGGCCAGGAACGGGACCACACGCGTCGTCTGGTCGCCCTGCCGCGCCCACACGGCCACGCACGTGGTGAGCACGACCGCCGATCCCGCGAGCAGGACGCGGTCCCGCCCGCTGCCCGTCATCCTCTTCCCGGCACTCGGGCCCGACGGCTCAGGCGGGCCTTCCGAACGCGTGGCGGGCGATCGTGCCCAGGATCCTCGCGCCCGCGCGCACGCTGCCGAGGAGCGTCCCGCTCACCTTGCTCCTCCCCACCCGCGGCCGGTAGTCCACCGGCACCTCGCGCACGCGCAGGCCGTGGCGGGCGGCCTTGAGCTGCATCTCCACCGTCCATCCGAAGCTCCGGTCGCGCATGTCGAGGCGCCGCAGCGCCTCGGCGGTCACGGCGCGGAAGGGACCGAGATCCGTGGCCCGCGTGCCGACGAGGCGGTTCATGAGGGCCACGCAGAGGCGGGTGCCGAGGACGGCGTGCAGCGGATGCGACCCCTTGCCGCGGCGGCCCAGCTCGCGGGATCCGATCACGAGGTCGGCTTCCCCCGCGAGGATGGGGGCGAGCACGTCGGGGAGCTGGCGAGGGTGGTCGCTGTGGTCTCCGTCGAGGAAGGCGAGCACGTCGGCCCCTTCGGCGGCGGCGATGCCCGTCAGGCACGCCTGCCCGTAGCCGCGGCGGGGCTCGCGGACGACGCAGGCTCCCGCCGCGCGCGCGACCTCGGCGGTGCGGTCGCCGGATCCGTTGTCGACGACCACCACCTTCCCGACCCCCGGCGGAATCTCGGCGAGCACGAGGCCGATGGCCTCCTCCTCGTCGAGGGCGGGAATGATCACGGCCACGCGGTGCACTCGGTCTTCCCCCGGTTCTGCGCGCCCTCAGGCGAGTCTACTCCGCGGAGCGCCGTCGGAGCGCATGCTAGAATCGCGCATGAATCGCGTGCCTTTCGTCGCCTTCGGTCTGCTCGCCGCGCTTCCCGCCGCCGCCCAGGAGCCCACGAACAACCAGTTCTTCGAGCGTCCCGAGAACAAGTGGACCGTCGCGGTCAAGGGCGACGGGCTCGGCCGCCTGGAGTGGACGAACGACATCTTCGTTCCCGGCGGACCCACGATCGACGACGATCGGCAGCGCCTCCAGCTCCGGCCCCGCCTCGAGATCGGCTACGGCCCCGTGATCGTCGGGGTGGGCGGCGAGTTCAACTACAGCAGCGACGAGAACACCGAGGCGCTGGGCGCGGCCCTCCTCATCCGCGACAACTACAAGTCGCGCGACGCCCGCTTCGACCTCGCCTTCGCCGACATCAAGCCCGTGTCCTGGCTGCGTCTCGAGGGCGGCCGCTTCGTGATGCCGCTGCCCTTCACCGAGATGATCTGGGACCGCGACCTGCGCGCGCAGGGGGCGGCCCTCACGCTGGGCGTGAAGGACAAGGGCAGCCTGAAGAGCCTGGCCCTGATCGGCCTCTGGAGCCAGGGCAGCCACGTCTTCGACGACGCGGACACGACGCTCTGGAGCGCGGGGCTCGACGCGGAGATCGCGCTCGCGGAGTCCGCGCGGCTCGAGCTCTTCGCGGCCTGGCTCGACTTCCGGAAGATCCGCACCATGGCCCCGAACATCCGCCGGCAGAACACGAGGGTGGTCGGCGAGCTCGCGTTCGACTACAAGGTCGTGGACCTCGTGGCGCGGCTGCGCTTCACCGGCCGCGTGCCCGTCCAGCTCGTGGGCGACTTCTGCTGGAACACCGACGTCGACGCCAACCGCCAGGGGATCTGGGCGGCGGCCTCACTCGGCTCGCTGCAGCGCACGCGCGTGCGCGCGGAGTACACCTTCGCCTCCGTGGACAAGGACGCGACGCTCGCCGCCTACCCGACGGACGACTTCTTCTGGGAGACGGGCTGGAGCGGCCACCGCGTGGACCTCGGGGTGAGGATCGTGGACAAGCTCTCTCTCCACGGCGTGGGGCAGCTCGAACGCTTCAAGGATAGCCCGCGCCCCGAGGAGCGCGACCACTGGAACAAGCGCCTCCGCGCCGAGCTGCGCTACTTCCGCTAGGCCGTCGGCAACCGAGGGCTCGAAATAGGAATTGAAACTCCACTCCCCTTCGGCCTAGACTCTCGTCCACACTCAATCGCTCGGCCCGTTTCCCCGGCGGAACGGGGACCCTCACTCGGGCCCAAGGAGGGGGGTCTGCTCGATCCCACCGCTCCGGGCGTCGAACGGCTCCGGTCCGTCCTGGAGCAGAACGGGTACCTCTCCGACGCGGCGTCGGAGGTACTCGGCGTCCCCTTCGGGACCGAGCCCCTGCGCCTCGACCTCCCGCTCTACGAGCGGCGCCTCGCCGCGCCGCGGCCCCTCCACACGCTGGTCAAGCTCTTCGGCCTCTATCTCGACGTTGCCGAGGAGGACGCGCGCGCGGCCTTCGCTCCCCTCTCGGTGGACGAGGTCGTCACGATGGGGCTCGTCGAGCGCGCGAGCGGTCGGATCCGTCCCTGCGTCGGTCTCGTCGCCGTCGAAGACATGGTGATCGCTCGCGATCGCTACGACGACCGGCAGGGAGCGCTGCATCCCGACCACGTCGTCGGCGTGAACCCGCCCGCCATGCTCCTCGCTCGTCTCACGGTGCGGGCGAGAGTGGCGCGCACGCTCGACCTCGGCTGCGGCGGCGGTGTCCAGGCCTTCCTCGCCGCCCGCCACTCCGAGCGGGTGGTGGCGTCCGACGTCAACCCGCGCGCCCTCGCGTACGCGCGCTTCGGGGCCCGCGTGAACGACCTCTTGAACGTGGAGGTCCGCCAGGGCGACTCCTTCGGGCCGGTCGCGGGCGAGCGCTTCTCGCTCGTGCTCTGCAACCCGCCGTACGTCGTCTCCCCGGACAGCCTCTTCGCCTTCCGGGACGCCGGCCGCCCGGGGATATGCGAGGAGATCGTGAGGCGGGCCCCGGAGCACCTCGAGGAGGGCGGCTTCGCGATCGTCCTCTGCAACTGGCCGCTCGCCGCCGGCGAGCACTGGGCGGAGCCGCCCACCCGCTGGGTCGCGGGTACGGGCTGCGACGCCTGGGTGCTCTGCGGCGACACGCAGGACGGGCTCGGCTATGCCGCGGGCTGGAACCGCTCCGCGGACGCCTCGGCCTACGGGGCCGCCCTCGACCGCTGGCTCGCGCACTACCGGGAGCGCGGCTTCTCCGCGATCGCGATGGGCGCCGTCGTCCTCCGCCGGCGGAGCGGGACACGGAACTGGGTACGGAAGGACGAGCTCTCGGGCCGGCCCGAGGGGCCCTGCGGCGAGCAGATCCTGCGGATCTTCGCCGCCCAGGACGAGCTCGACGGGCTCTCCGACGAGGCCCTCCTCGCCCGCGCCTACCGCGTGCCGGACGATCCCCGGCTGCACCAGACGCTGGCTCTCCGCGACGGGCGGCTCGTCGTCGAGGACGCCGAGCTACGCCTCTCCGGCGGGTTCGGCTTCCGCGGCACGGTAGACGCGGTGGCGCTCGAGCTCCTCCGGCGCTCCGACGGCCGCCGGACGCTCGCGGAGATCGTGGCCGACCTCGGCCACGCCTCGACGCCGCGAGACCCCTCGCTCTCGGGGGCCGTCGCGGCCGCGGTGCGGGGGTTGGCCGGTCTTGGGTTCTTGATTCCCGTTACGGGGAAGGAAAGGAGAATGGATGGAAGCACACGCGAGCATTCCCAGGAGACGGACGCTGCTGCAGCGGGCACTCTTCGCGTTGACGGGAGCGCTCGGCCTGGGGGCGGCGCCGCCTAGGTCCCTGGCCGCGGAGGAGCCCGCGCCGCTGCCCGACGGGCTCCGCAAGACGCTCCACGGTCGTCGTTGGTCCGCTGCCCCTCCCGCCGCGGGAGGTGGAGGGCGCGTGGTGAGGTGCGGAGAGCTCCGCGACGCGCCGGACGGCGGCCAGATCGGGGAGTTCTTCACGAACGCCTTCTGCCTCGACATGCCCTACGGCGTGCAGACCGCCGCCGCGTCGAACCTCGAGTTCCAGACCTTCCGGCTTCCCGAGGGCACGCTCTTCGGAGTGGGCGCCGCCGGCGGGTCCGGAGAGAAGCACTTCGCCGTGCTCGGCGGGACAGGCCGCTACGCGGGAGTCCGCGGCAGCTACGTCGAGCGCGAGGCCCGGTCGACCACCACGAAGCCCGGCGCCTTCGTGTTCGACTTCAACCTGACGACCTAGGAGCGAAAGACATGGCTTTCGACGCATTCCTGAAGATAGAGGGAATCCCCGGCGAGTCGACCGACGAGAAGCACAAGAACGAGATCGACGTGCTCAGCTTCTCCTGGGGCATCGACCGCCACAGGGCTGCCGAGCGCGGACAGGGAGGGGCCGGACAGGTCAAGATCATGGACTTCTCCGTCACGAAGTTCACGGACAAGGCCTCCCC
>JBKPBQ010000510.1:0-7062 GCA_046726955.1 Acidobacteriota bacterium | reverse complement strand
GCGGCGGAGGCGAGCGCCAGGCCGAGAGCGCCGCCGAGCGCCGAGAGGAGGAGGCTCTCCGTGAGGACCTGCCGCACGAGCCGTCCCCGACCCGCGCCCAGGGCCTGGCGGACGGCGAACTCGTGCGTGCGCGCCGCGGAGCGTCCGAGCTGGAGGTTCGCCACGTTGGAGCAGACGACGAGGAAGAGGACGCCCACGGCGGCGAGCAGCATCAGCACGGCCGGACGCTTCGCCTCGGCGAGCGACGAGTGGTAGTCCTCGAGGCGGACGCCCATCTTCACGTTCGTGTCGGGATAGGCCTGCTCCAGCCGGCTCGCGATCGTCGCCATCTCCTCGCGGGCCTGGTTCATCGAGACGCCGGCCGCCCGCCGGGCGATCACGCTCAGGAAGTGGGGCCGGCGCTGCTCGACGAACTGCTCGGGCTTGAACCCGAGGGGGAGCCAGAGCTGCACGTCCCGGGTGGGGAAGAAGAAGTCGGGGGCCATCACCCCGACCACGGCGTAGGCCTTGCCTCCGAGAAGGATCTCGCGGCCCAGGATCGCGGCATCGCCTCCGAACTGCGACTGCCAGAGGCCGTGGCTGAGCACGGCCACGCGCTCCTTCCCCTCGTACGTCTCCTCGTCCCTGAGCGAGCGGCCGAGCCGCGCGCGAGCGCCGAGCACGTCGAAGATGTTTCCCGTCGCGTACATCGCCTTCAGCCGCTGCGGCTCGTCCTCGCCCGTGAGGAAGACGTCCTGACCGATGTAGCCGGCCATCCCGGAGAAGGACGCGCTCGACTTGCGCCAGTCCGCGAAGTTCGCGGGGGCGGCGCTGACGCCGGTCCAGCCCTTCAACGGGTTCGTCTCGGTGACCTCGACGAGCCGCCCGGGGTCGGCGTAGGGGAGCGGGCGGAGAAGCACGGCCTGGGCCACCGCGAACATCGTGGTGGCGGCGCCCACCCCCACGCCGAGCGTGAGCACGGCGGCCGCGAGGAAGGTGGGATCGCGCCGGAGGCTCCGCGCGGCGTAGCGCAGGTCCTGCAGCGTCGTCTCCACGAAGGGAAGGGAGCGGCGGTCCCGCCAGGCTTCGCGGGTGGGCTCGGTCCCGCCGAGCGCGATCACGGCCTGTCGGCGGGCTTCCACGGGGTCGACTCCGGCTCGGACGCGGTCCTCGACGTCGAGTGCGATGTGGCTGTCGAGCTCCGCATCCATCTCCGTCTCGGGGCGGTCCCTGTCGAAGACCCCGGCGAGGCGCAGCAGGAACGCGCGCAGGCGCCTCACGACCGCTCCTCCCGCGGCGCGAGGAAGCGGGCCACGATGCCGGCCGCCTGCTCCCAGGCCTTGGCCTCGCGCTCCACCTGCCGGCGGCCCGCGCGGGTGAGCGCGTAGTACTTCGCCTTGCGCCCGCTCGCCGACACCCCCCACTCCGAGGAGACGTAGCCCTCCTGCTCGAGCTTGAGGAGCGCCGGGTAGAGCGTGCCGTAGTTGACGGCGAGCTTCTGCCCGCTCGTCTGCTCGATGCGGCGGGCGATGCCGTAGCCGTGCTGCGGCCCCAGCGTCTCCAGCGTCTTCAGGATCATGAGGGCCAGCGTGCCCTGCCACACGTCCACCTTGCTTCCCATATTGGATTCCCATACTAGACGCTTTCCTATGGGAAAGCAATAGGGAAGATCCGGCCCCCCGGGGGGCCGGCGAAGCGGATTGGCCGCGGGTTCAGCTCCTCGACTTCGACATCGCGGCGTCCACGCTGTACTCCCCGCCTCCGTGCGCCGAAATGTACAAAAAGACGAAGCAGTAGAGGACGGCGAGCTCGCCCTTGTTGAGGATGGGCCAGATGGGGCCGGAGGACGCGTGGGCCATGAAGTAGGCGACGGCCATCTCGCCGCTGGACAGGAAGGCAGCGTAGGTCGTGGCGAGACCGATGGCGATCAGGAGCCCTCCGAAGAACTCGACGATGCCAGCGACGAGCATCAGCGGGTTGTCGGTCCTGGCCTGGCCCCCCCCCCCCCCCCCCCCGTTCTGAGCGCCGTGGAAGGCGAACATCGCGCCCGCCATGAAGCGCAGGAGAGCGTACACGGGACCGCTGAACCTACCCAGGATCGGCTTCATCGTCCCTCCTCGTGGAGCACCCCCGGCGAGCTGCCGAAGGGCAATGGTCGTTTCGCGGTGCAAATGGTGTTCCCGTTCCGAGCGGTGTATTAGTATGCGAAACCGCATATGGAGCAACCCGGCGACAAGGGAGCCGCGTCGGCGCGGCGGGCCCGCCAGGACGCGTACGTCGTGAAGTCGCTCGTGCACGCGACGCAGGTGCTCTGGGCGTTCCAGAGCCCGGGCGAGGTGCTCCGCTTGCGCGACGTCATGGACCGCACGCGCTTCAGCAAGGGGATGTGCTTCCGGCTGCTCTACACTCTGCACCACTGCGGCTTCCTCGACAAGGTGGACGGCAACCGCTACCGCCTCGTGTCCGAGGTCCGCCGCCGCCGGCGGTACCGGATCGGCTACGCCGCCCAGGGCCAGGACAGCTCCTTCCCGCGCGAGGTGCACGCCGGCCTCGTGCGCGCCGCGGAGCGCGAGGAGGTCGAGCTCATCGTCGTGGACAACCGCTACCAGGCGAAGGTCGCGGTCAAGAACGCCGAGCACCTGCTCCGGGAGAACGTCGACCTCGTGATCGAGTTCCAGACCGACGAAGCGGTGGCTCCGGCCATCGCCTCGAAGTACCTCGAGGCGAGCATTCCCCTCGTCGCGATCGACATTCCGCACCCGAGCGCGACCTACTTCGGCGCCAACAACTACGCGGCGGGCCTCCTCGCCGGCCGCCACCTCGGCACGTGGGCCCGGCAGCACTGGGGCGGGGAGGTGGACGAGGTGCTGCTGCTCGAGCTCGCCCGCGCGGGCTCACTGCTGCGCGCGCGCATGCGAGGCGTGGTGGCGGGTCTCAAGGAGACGCTGCGCGAGGTCGACGGCCGTCCCTTCGTCTCGCTCGACGGCGACGGGCAGTTCAAGACCTCGCTCGACCGCGTGCGGAAGCACCTCCGCGAGTCGAAGGCGCGGCACGTGCTGGTGGGAGCGGCCAACGACCCGAGCGCGCTCGGCGCGGTGCGCGCCTTCCAGGAGGCGGGGCGGGCCTCGACGTGCGCGATCGTCGGGCAGAACGCGGAGCCGGACGCGCGAGTGGAGCTGCGCGAGTCCCGCAGCCCGCTGGTGGGATCCGTGGGCTACTTCCCGGAGAAGTACGGGGACGGACTGCTGAAGCTCGCCCTCGACATCCTCGCCGGGCGGCCCGTCCCTCCGGCCGTGTTCGTCCGCCACCAGCTCATCACGCCGGAGAACGTGGACCACTTCTACCCGAACGACCTCCTGATGGGCGTCGAGTCGACCGCTCGCTTCTAGCCGATGGCGACCCCGAGGGGAAAGGGAGGAAGTCCAATGCCGCGCAAGACCGCCCACGACTTCGACCAGGGATTGCTGGCGTTGTTCGACGCCTACGTGCACGGCGCCATCGATCGGCGCGGGTTTCTCGACCAGGCGGCGAAGTACGCGGTGGGCGGCGTCACCGCAGCCATGCTGCTCGACGAGCTGAGCCCGCGATTTGCCGAAGCCCAGGTCGTCAAGCCGGACGACGCCCGCATCAAGGCGGAGTTCGTCGAGGTCGACTCGCCGATGGGCAACGGCAAGATACGGGCGTACCTCGTGCGGCCGGCGAAGCCCTCCGGAAAGCTGCCGGCGATTCTCGTGATCCACGAGAACCGCGGGCTCAATCCCCACATCGAGGACGTCACGCGCCGCCTCGCGCTCGAGGATTTCGTGGCCTTCGCCCCGGACGCGCTCTTTCCGCTCGGCGGCTACCCCGGCGACGAAGACAAGGCGCGCGAGCTGTTCTCGAAGCTCGATCAGGCGAAGACGCGCGAGGACTTCGTGACGGCGCTCGGCTGGCTCAAGGCGCGTCCCGAGACCAACGGCCGCGTGGGCGCCGTCGGCTTCTGCTACGGAGGCGGTATCGTCAACATGCTGGCGACGCGGGCGCCCGACCTCTCCGCAGGTGTCGCTTTCTACGGCAGCGCCCCCAACCTCGACGACGTGCCGAAGATCAAGGCGGCGCTGATGATCCACTCCGCCGAAACGGACGAGCGGATCAACGCGGGCTGGCCCGCATACGAGGCCGCGCTGAAGGCGGCGAACGTCAGCTACGTGCGCCACCTGTACCCGGGCACGCAGCACGGGTTCAACAACGACACGACACCGCGCTACGACGCCGCCGCCGCGAGGCTCGCCTGGGAACGGACGCTCGCGTTCTTCGAAAAGCACCTGCGCCACAACCCGGCCGCGTGACCGGCGCCGTCGAGTGACGGTTCGACGTCTACAGCCAGGCCAGCGCCTCGAGCGCGGTGCGCAGGCCCGAGCCGATCGCGCTCTCGATTGCGGGCGAGCTTTCGGTGTCCTGTCCCCCGAACGAGATGCGCCCCACCGCCGCCCGGGCCACGTGTCGGCCCGCGGGCGTGCGGATCGTCTGCCCGTTCCGGAGCTGCGGCACGCCGAACGGGACCCCGAGCTTGGGAAAGACCATGCCGTGGCCCCAGCGGTAGATGTAGACGGCGCTGACGTCCCGGTCGAAGTCGAAGCCGCCCGGCGCCACGCTCAGGATGCGGTTCAGGTCCTCGCGCAGCGACTGCTCGTACTCCGAGAACGGCAGGGTGAGGAGCTTGACGCGTTCGTCGTACATCGCCTCCGGCGGGAATACGTTCCCACCATAGAACGTGAGCACGGTCGAGCGGTCGCGGTCCAGGCGGTTCGGGCCGACCCAGTCCGCGACCACGAAGTCCGCCCAGTACTTGCTCCCCCACCAGTACTGGTTGTAGCCGAGGCCGAGGTCCACGAGCGGGGCCGCCCGGCGCAGCGTCACGTTCGCGATGACGACCGGCACCAGCGTCAGGGCGCACCACGCGGCGTGCGCGGCGTCGCTGATCAGGTTCAGGGCCACGCGGTGCGCGGTGTGGCCCTGCCCGGCCAGGATGACGGCCTTCGCCTTGGCGCGGAAGAACTGCCCGCCGAGGTGATAGACGACCGATGCGTTCGACGAGCCGGTATCGGCGTGGACGACCATGGCTCCCTGCCGCACGCGGACGGCGTTCGTCGGCAAGTCGAGCCGGTCGGTGCGGATGGGGTTGGCGAGGATCTCGGCGGTCGTGTCTCCCTGGATCGCATCCGGGACGAGCGTGTCCAGGACGTGCCGCGCGATGCCGGAGGTCCCGCCGGGCATCGAGAAGAGGGGGAAGTACTCCGCCCCGAGGAAGCTGATCGAGGTGTACGCGTTCACCTGCTGGCTCGTCCCCGCCAGGGCGTCCACGGCGTATCGCGTGTAGAAGTCGGAGACCGCGGGGTGAAAGCCCTTCTCGCGCGTCAGGTAGTCGTGCAGCGTCATTTGGGCCAGGAAGTCGTACTTGGGGTCGCTGTTGTCGGCGGGGTCCGTCGGGCTGCCGTTCGTGTGGAACCAGTTGCGGAAGTCCTGCTTGGCCTGCTGCAGGTGCTGGATCATCTGGGGTGGATACGGCATGTCCTTGACCCCGACGCCGTAGACGTCGCGCGTCCACCCCCGGGTGCCGGGCAGGACGAACGGCGTACGGTCGTCGAAGAAGTAGCTGTAGAACGGATCGGGGACGTAGTGGGCGGCCCAGTCGATGCCGCTCTCGCCGTAGATCTCGAACAGGAAGTCGGCGTACGGCGGGACCGCGTAGGCTCCTCCGGTCGCCGCGGGCACCGGGATCGGCGAGGCGTCGTCGCGGCCGGCGTTGCCGCCGAACGTCGCGTTCACGTCGAGGATGAGGATGCGCGTTCCGGGGCGCCGGCGCGTGAGGTAGAACGCGGCGGCGAGGCCCGACATGCCGCTGCCGGCGATGATGACGTCGTACGTTCCCCCGTCGGTCTGGATCGGGGACGTTCCCTGCCGGTTGTCGCAGGCCGAGGACTTGATCCGTACGCTGTTCGTGCCGATCGTCAGCCGCTCGTCGCGCAGCCAGTGAGCGACCGTGAACGCGGACGGGAGGTTACCGCCCCGGAGGGCGCGCGGGTCGAGGCCGATCGACCCGTCGCAGACGTTCTTGCCGATGTCGACGCACGCTTCGGCGCCGCGCGCCACGAGGCCGCCGGCCGCGGCGCTGGTCGCGGCCATGAGCATGCCGTTGAGGAAGTCACGTCGGGAGATCCCGTCGTCGTTTCGGAGCATGGGCATCGCGTGCCTCCCGTCGGTCTGGATTGCACCGAGCCCCTCGGCAACGTGACCGTGACCGCAGCAGTTGCAGGGATCGTAGTCGCTGGCGATCGTCTGTCAAGGTTTTCTTCGCCGAAAAATACTATGTTGCGTCGTGCCCCATCCGATCCTCGACGAGCTCCAGCGCGAGAGCTACTCGTACTTCCTCCACGAGACGAACCCCCGCAACGGGCTCGTGCGGGACAAGACGCGCCGGGGCTGGCCGGCGAGCATCGCGGCCGTCGGTGTGGCGCTCGCCGCCGATGCCGTCGGGGTCGAGCGCGGCCTGCTGAGCCGGCGACGGGCGGTGAAGCGCACGCTGGCTGCGCTTCGCTTCTTCGCGCGCAGCCCTCAAGGCCCGCAGCCCGACGCCAGCGGCTACCAGGGCTTCTACTACCACTTCCTCGACATGCGGACCGGCCGGCGCGCTCACGATTCGGAGCGGTCCACGATCGATACGGCGCTGCTCCTGGCCGGAGCGGTGACCGCCGCCGCCTACTACGACCGCGACACGAAGGACGAGGCGGAGATCCGCCAGACGGCCGACGCGCTCTACCGGCGCGTCGACTGGCGCTGGGCCTTGAACCGCGGCGCGACGATGACGCACGGCTGGAAGCCGGGCCGCGGCTTCCTCAAGCACCGCTGGGAGGGCTACGACGAGGCGCTCATCCTCTACGTGCTCGGTCTGGGCTCGCCCACGTTCCCGCTGCCTCCGGAGAGCTACGACGCGTGGCTGTCCACGTACTCCTGGCGGAAGGTCTACGGCCACGAGCTCGTGCACGCCGGACCGCTGTTCGTCCACCAGATGTCGCACCTGTGGATCGACTTCCGCGGCATCCG
>JBKPBQ010000509.1:0-7068 GCA_046726955.1 Acidobacteriota bacterium | reverse complement strand
CGTGGCTCCGGAGGAGGCGGTGGACCGTCGGCTGGCCGTGATCTGGGCGGAGATGCTCGGGATCGACCGCGTGGGAGCCGACGACAGCTTCTTCGAGCTCGGGGGCTCGTCCCTGCTCGCGGTCCACATGATGGGCCGCGTGCGGAAGGAGTACCCGGTGGAGCTCTCGGTGACGACGCTCTTCGAGGCTCCGACCGTGCGCGCCCTCGGCGGGCTCATCCGGTCGCGGTTCGTGGGTTCACAGGTCGTGTCGCAGGACAGGAGGACGGATGCCCCCGGTCGGTGAGAAGGACGGGTCGGAGATCGCGGTCATCGGGATGGCCGGCCGGTTTCCGGGTGCCATGAGTGTCGACGAGCTCTGGGAGAACCTCCGCAACGGTGTGGAGTCGGTGGCCCCGATCTCGCTCGAGGAGTGGGCGGCCGAGATCAAGGTCCACCCGAGCTTCCTGGAGCGGCCCGACCTCGTGCCGTGGCGGCCCCGAGTGGAGGGTGCGGAGCTCTTCGACGCCGCGTTCTTCGGCTACACGCCGCGGGAGGCGCAGGTCCTCGATCCCCAGCAGCGGCTCTTCCTCGAGTGCGCCTGGGAGGCGCTCGAGGACGCGGGCTACGACAGCGAGCGGTTCCCCGGGTCGATCGGGGTGGCGGCGGGGGTCAGCCAGAGCAGCTACCTCATGAACTACGTGCAGTGGGACCGCGAGCTCACCCAGCTCATGGGCACGCTCAAGATCGGCCTCGGCAACATGAACGACGCGCTGGCCACCCGCGTCGCCTTCAAGCTCGACCTTCGCGGGGCGGCCTACGCCGTGCAGTCGTTCTGCTCGACCTCGCTCGTGGCCGTGCACCTCGCGGCGCAGAGCCTGCTCAACCGCGAGAGCGACATGGTGCTCGCGGGCGGGGCCACGATCACGGTCTCCCAGAATACCGGCTACACCTACCTCGAAGGCGGCATCCTCTCTCCGGATGGCCACACGCGGACGTTCGACGCGAAGGGCCGGGGGATGGTGTTCGGGAACGGCGTCGGGTGCGTCATCCTGAAGCGCCTCGCCGACGCCCTCCGCGACGGCGACAACGTGCGCGCGGTCATCCTCGGCTCCGCGATCAACAACGACGGGTCGATGAAGGTCGGCTACACCGCCCCCAGCGTGAACGGCCAGGCGGCGGTGATCGTGGAGGCACTCTCCGCCGCCGACGTGGACCCGGCCACGATCACGTACGTCGAGGCCCACGGCACGGCCACGGCACTCGGCGACCCCGCCGAGATCGCGGGGCTCACGAAGGCTTGGCGGCGGTGGACGGACAGGAAGCAGTACTGCGCGATCGGGTCGATCAAGACGAACATCGGCCACCTCGACGCGGCGGCGGGCGTCGCCGGCCTCATCAAGACCGTCCTCGCCCTCGAGCGGCGGGAGATCCCGCCGAGCCTCTACTTCGAGACGCCGAACCCCGAGATCGACTTCGAGTCGAGCCCGTTCTACGTGGCCACGAAGCTCGCGCAGTGGGACGCCCCCACGGACCTCCCGCGGCGCGCCGGCGTCAGCTCGTTCGGCATCGGGGGGACGAACGCCCACGCCGTGCTCGAGGAGGCGCCGCCACGGCCCGCCACTGACGAAGCGCGTCCCGGCCAGCTCCTCGCGCTCTCCGCGAAGACCGAGAAGGCGCTCGAGCGTGCCTTCGAGCGGCTGGCCACTCACCTCGAACGCCATCCGCAGACGAACCTCGCGGACGCTGCTTTCACGCTCCAGGTGGGCCGGCGCGTCTTCAACCGCCGCGGCTTCGTGGTCGCCAGGGACGTCGCCGACGCGGTCGCGGCGCTTCGCGATCCCGGCCGGCGCGCGGAGGGCACGGGCGACCGCCAGAAGGCCCCCGTCGCCTTCATGTTCACGGGGCAGGGCGCGCAGTACGTGGGGATGGGGGCAGGACTCTACGCCACGGAGCGAGTGTTCCGCGAGGCATTCGACGCCTGCGCCGAGGCCCTGCGTGCTCCGCTCGAGCTCGATTTGCGCGACGTCGTCTTCGCCCGCGGCCGCAGCCCGGAGCAGGCGGCCGAGGAGCTGCGGCAGACGCGCCTCACCCAGCCGGCTCTCTTCGCCGTCGAGTACTCGCTCGCCTGCCTCTGGCGGGCGATGGGCTACGAGCCGGCGGCGATGATCGGCCACTCGATCGGCGAGTACGTCGCGGCGTGCCTGGCCGGCGTCTTCACCCTCGAGGACGCGCTGGCGCTCGTAGCGGAGCGCGGCCGGCTCATGCAGTCGATGCCGCCGGGAGCGATGCTCGCCATACCCCTCGGCGAGGCGGCGCTCCGCCCGTACCTGCGGCCTGGCCTCGACGTGGCGAGCCTCAACACGCCGTCGGCTTCCGTCGTCTCCGGGAGCCTGGAGGACGTCGCGGCACTCGAGCGCGAGCTCGTCGCGCGGGGTGTATCGGCGCGTCCCCTCCACACGTCGCACGCGTTCCACTCGGCGATGATGGAGCCCATCGTCGGCGCCTTCACCGATCGCGTGGCCGCAGTAACACGGGGGGAGCCGCGCCTGCCGTTCGTGTCGAACGTGACCGGCCAGTGGATCACCGCCGACGAGGCGCGCGATCCCGCCTACTGGGGCCGCCACCTGCGCTCGGCCGTGCGGTTCGCGGACGGTGTCGTCCGGATCGCGGAAGCGGGCAACCCGGTCCTCCTCGAGGTCGGCCCGGGGGCGACACTCGCCTCGCTCGCGCGCCAGCAGGGTGAGGCCGGCGTCGTGGCCGTGGCGTCGCTGCGATCGCCGAAGGAGACAACCGACGACCGCATGGCGCTCCTCACGGCGCTGGGCCGTCTCTGGCAGGCCGGCGTGTCGATCGACTGGGCCCGCGTCCACGCGCGCGAGGTGCGGCGCCGCGTGCCGCTGCCCACCTACCCGTTCGAGCGCGAGCGGCACTGGGTCGAGCCGAACGCGGAGTCGAAGAGCGGGACGGACGTGGCCCGCGGCTTCTCGCTCGACCGCCAGCCGCTCGAGGACTGGTTCTACCAGGCCTCCTGGCGCCGCGTGGCCTCGGTCGACGGGAAGACGAAGCGGCTGGTGGGAACGTCGCTCGTCTTCCTGGACGACACGGGCGTCGGCGACGCCGTCGCGGACGAGCTGCGCGCGGCAGGCGGGCGGGTCGTGACCGTGAGGCCCGGCCCTGCCTTCGCGTCGCGCGGCGACGATTCCTACGAAGTGGCGCCGGACATCCGCTCCGACTACGTGCATCTGCTCGAGGCCGTGGGCACGCCGGCGACCGTTGTGCACGCGTGGGGCGTGACCCCCGAGGACAGACGGCCGCTCGGCGAACGGATCCCGACGAGCCACACGCGCGGCTTCCTGAGCCTGCTCTTCCTGGCCCAGGCCCTCTCGCGGTCCGCGTCGAAGGCGCCGCTGCGGCTGGCCGTCGTCACCAGCGGGATGCAGGACGTGGTGGGCGGAGATCTCACGTCCCCGGACAAGGCGACCGTGATCGGACCCTGCCGCGTGATCCCGCAGGAGATGGCACACGTCGTCTGCCAGTCGATCGACGTGGACCCGCCGCAGGGCGCCGAGGACACGAGCCGGACCGCGCGGCTCCTCGTCGGCGAGCTCGCCACGAGCGGCGCCGAGCCGGTCGTCGCCTATCGCCGCGGCCACCGGTGGGTGGGCTCCCTCGAGCCCACGCGTCTCGACAAGCCCACGCGCCCGCTTCCGCTCGAGAGCCGCGGCGTCTATCTCGTCACCGGAGGCCTGGGCGGGATCGGGCTCGCCGTCGCCCGCCATCTCGCCGAGCGGTACCAGGCGCGTCTCGTCCTCACCGGTCGGTCTCCGCTTCCGCCGCGCGAGGAATGGGCGGCGCGCAGCGCCAACGGCGACGGCTCCGTGCGCCAGCGCATCGCCGACGTGCGCGACCTGGAGGCGCGGGGGGCGGAGGTCCTCTACGTGGCGGGTGACGTGTCGCGAGCCGACGACATGCGCGCCGCGGTCCAGGCCGCCCGCGAGCGGTTCGGCCCGATCCGCGGCGTGATCCACGCCGCGGGAGTGGCGGGGGGAGGTGTGATCCCCCTCAAGGACCCCGAGACGGCCGCGCGCGTCCTCGCCCCGAAGGTCCAGGGCACGCTCGCCCTCGAGGCGGCGCTCGTGGGAGAGCCGCTCGAGTTCTTCGTGCTCTGCTCGTCGATCGCCGCCCTCGTGGGCGGCTTCGGGCAGGTGGACTACACGGGGGCCAACGCGTTCCTCGACGCCTACGCGCGCTGGACGGCGGGCCCCCTCGCGGGGCGCGTGACCTCGGTGAACTGGGACGCGTGGCGCGACGTGGGCATGGCCGTCAACACGCCGGTCACCGGCTCCCTGCAGCTGATGAGGGACTTCCAGCTCAAGGTCGGCATCTCGCCGGCGGAGGGCGTCGACGCGTTCTCTCGCGTGCTCGCCTCCGGCCTGCCCCAGGTCGCGGTGTTCACGATGGACCTCCGGCCGGGGCTCGCCAAGCGCTTTCTCGGCGATCGCGGCAAGCCGGCGACGACCTCGGCGCAGGGCGAGGAATCGACCGCACCCTCCGAGGCTCCGCTCGGCGAGGCGAGCGGCAGCGACGTCGAGCGCCACATCGTCCAGGCCTGGGAGAAGGTGCTCGGCCGGAAGAACATCGGCGTCGAAGACAACTTCTTCGAGCTGGGCGGAGACTCGCTGACCGCGCTCCAGGTGATCGCGCACCTCAAGGCGCGGCTGGGCCGGGAAGTGCCGATCGTGACGTTCTTCGAGGCGCCGACCGTGGCCCTCCTCGCGAAGGCACTCGCTCCCGAGCGGGCGGCGAGCGCGCCCGTGGCGCTCGAGGAGGTCGAGCAGAGGGCCGCCACCCGCCTCGACCTGATGCAGCGGCGGCAGAAGGCGCGGGCCCAGGTGGCCGCGGACGAGCGCGGGTAGGGAGCGATGAGCGAACAGCAGAACGACGGTCTCGGACACGTCGCGATCGTTTCCATGGAGGCGCGCGTTCCCGGCGCGGATACGCTCGACCGCTTCTGGACGAACGTGCGGGACGGCGTCGAGTCCGTGCAGTTCTTCTCCACCGAGAAGCCGGTGGTGCGCGGCGGGGTCGCCCACGTCCAGGCGGCGCCGCTCCTCGACGGCATCGAGCTGTTCGACGCGGGCTTCTTCGGCTTCAGCCCCGGCGAGGCGGACGTGATGGACCCGCAGATCCGGCTGTTCCTCGAGTGCGCCTGGATCGCGCTCGAGAAGGCGGGCTGCGATCCCCACCAGTACCCGGGACGGGTCGGCGTCTTCGCGGGCTCCGCGGGCAGCACGTATCTCACCGCGAACCTCCTCCCCAACATCGAGGCGCTCAAGGGCTCGGCCGGCGCGCTCGCCTCTTTCGGCGTCTACAACGACCGCGACGCCCTCGCCACCCTCACCGCCTACAAGTTCGACCTCACCGGGCCCGCTATCACCGTGCAGACCTTCTGCTCGACCTCGCTCGTGGCGGTGCACCTCGCGTGCCAGAGCCTGCTCGCCGGAGAGTGCGACCTCGCCCTCGCGGGCGGGGCGTCGATCAACGTGGGCCTGCGCGCCGGCTACGTCTTCCAGGAGGGCGGCATCCTCTCCCCGGACGGCCACACCCGCACGTTCGACGTCGGAGCGGGGGGGACTGTCTTCGGCAACGGCGTGGGGGTCGTGGGCCTGAAGCGACTCGCCGACGCGCGTGCGGACGGAGACCCGGTCCTGGCGGTGATCCTGGGCAGCGCCGTCAACAACGACGGCGCGCAGAAGGCGGGCTACACGGCGCCGAGCGTCAAGGGCCAGTCCAAGGCGATCGCGGAGGCGATCGCGCTGGCGGGCGTTCCTCCCGACTCCATCAGCTACGTGGAGGCCCACGGCACCGCGACCGCGGTGGGCGATCCCATCGAGGTCGAGGCGCTCACCCGCGCCTATCGGACGGCGTCCCGCCGCGGCTTCTGCGCGATCGGATCGGTGAAGGCGAACCTCGGCCACCTGGACCGCGCCGCGGGGGTGACCTCGCTCATCAAGGCCGTCCTCATGATGCGGCACCGCGAGCTGCCGCCGCTCGTCCACTACGAGCGGCCGAACCCCAAGATCGACTTCGAGTCGAGCCCGTTCGTGGTGAACACGACGCGGCGGCCCTGGACGGCGGAGGCGCCGAAGCTCCGGGCGGGAGTCAGCTCGCTCGGCGTCGGGGGAACGAACGCGCACGTCGTGATCGAGGAGGCGCCGGCGCCGCACGCGTCGGGCCCCAGCCGGCTGTCGCAACTCCTCGTCGTCTCCGCGCGGACGGAGACGGCGCTCGAGGCGGCCACGGACAGGCTCGTGGAGAAGCTGCGCGAGGACGGAGCACCCGCCCTGCCCGACGTCGCCCACACGCTCCTGCGCGGCCGCCGCCGCTTCGAGCACCGCCGAGCCGTGGTCGCGTCCTCGTGCCGCGAGGCGGCGGACCTTCTGGCCGCGCGCGACGCTCGCCGAGTCTTCACCGCCTACGGACGGTCCAGCGAGCGGCCCGTCGTCTTCATGTTCCCGGGGCAGGGCGCCCAGTACGCGGGGATGACGCGCGGGCTCTACGAGACGGAAGCCGTCTTCCGCCAGGAGATCGACGCCTCGTGCGAGCGGCTGCGATCGGCGCTCGGTCGGGACCTTCGCGAGGTGCTCTTCCCGCCCGCCGGCGGAGAGGAGGCGGCGGGGGAGGCACTCAAGCAAACGGCGCTCACGCAGCCCGCGCTCTTCGTGGTCGAGCACGCGCTGGCGCGGCTGCTCGCGAGCTGGGGGATCGAGCCCGCGGCCATGATCGGGCACAGCGTGGGGGAGTACGTGGCCGCGACCGTCGCCGGCGTCTTGCGCCGCGACGACGCGCTCGCGCTCGTCGCCGAGCGGGGACGTCTCATGCAATCGATGCCCGCCGGCTCGATGCTCGCGATCTCCCTGCCCGCGGCGGAAGTGGAGCCTCTCCTTCGCGACGGCCTCGCCCTCGCGGCCGTCAACGCCCCCGCCCTCTGCGTGGCCTCCGGCCCGAAACCCGCGGTCGACGCGCTGCAGGCCGAGCTCCAGGCGCGCGGGGTCACCGTGACCCGCCTCCACACGTCGCACGCCT
>JBKPBQ010000508.1:0-8375 GCA_046726955.1 Acidobacteriota bacterium | reverse complement strand
GTTCTTGGGCGTGAACTCCGCCTGCGAGGCGATGAAGGTCACCTTTCCCTTCCGCGTCTGACCGTCGTCCGTCACCACCTCCGCCTCCTGGCCGAGACGGATGCGGCCGAGGTCGGGACCCGTGACGTAGACGGTGAGCCAGGGAGACTTGAGGTCCGTCACCACCACGAGGGGAGCGCCCGCCTGGAGGATCTCGCCGGCCTCGGCGATCTTCTCGGTGACGACGCCGTCGAGGGGGCTCTTGACGCGCGCGTCCAGCACCTGCTGCTGGAGCTGGGCGATGCGCGCCTCTGCGGCGGCCAGGCGGGCTCGCGAGGCGTCGATCTCCTCGACACGGCTGCCCGCATGCAACCGCGCCAGCGACTGCTTCATGCTCGCGAGGCGAGCGGACTGCACGTCGCGGCGGGTCTTGGCGTCGTCGCGGGCCTTGGTGGTGCCCGACCCGCGGTCGAGCAGCGCCTGCATGCGGTCGAGGTCGCGCTGCGCTCCCTCGAGGTCGGCCTCGGCGCCGCGGATCGAGTCCTCGAGCTCGGCGATGTCCTCCTTGCGCGCGCCCGCGCGGCGCAGCCGCAGCTCCGCCGCCGCCTGCTCGCGCTCCGCGCGCGCCTGCTGCAGCGCGAGGTCGAGGTCCGTCGTCTCGATGCCGGCGAGCTCCTGGCCATCCTTCACGGCGTCTCCCTCCTTGACGGGCAGGGTGTCGAGGCGGCCCCCGATCTTCGTGGACACGCGGACGTCGGTCGCCTCCACGTGGCCGGACGCGACGATCAGCGAAGGGTCGGAGCCGCGGCGGCAGGCGACGATCCCGGGCACCGCGAGGACGAGGGCCACGACGTGTCGATTCATGTCAGCTCCTGTGGCGGCGGGGAAGGGTGTCGACGTCGAGCGAAGCCTTCTGCAGGCGCGGGTCGAGGGCGGTGGCGAAGTCGTCGAGGGTCGCGGGCTCGAGCCGGACGAGAGCGGCGGCCTCGACCGGCGAGAAGCGGAATCCCTCGGACTCGAGGAGCCGGAGGACCTCGCGGGCGTTCGCGGCGAAGCGACGGCGGAGCGGCTCGTCGGTGGCGAGTCGCCCGATCAGGACCTCGACGCTCCTCTGCGACATGCGCTGTAGCCTCCACGTGACGCCGGACGGGATTCCACGGAGTGTGCCAGCGTGCGTCGCCGCCCTAAGTGCTGATCGGCGCTGGGTTAGTTGCATGCTCTGCGGTCGCGAGGTGTCGATTCTCCGACAGTCTGTCGGAAAAAACCCAGGGTGAAGGAGGCGTGTGACCCTCCTTACAAGGGGTCCTCGCTGCGCATGAAACGATGACCGAAGGGGCACTCGGGACGACGAATTCGACCCTCCACGCCTGCGAGCTCCTTTGAGGGGAGCGGGCTCAACCGCGCCCGGGAGGGTTGATCGAGATGAGGACCGCACGCGTCCTGAGCGCCGCCGGCCGTCTCGCCTTGCTGTCGCTCGCCGTTGCTTCCCCGGCGGTCGCGTCCATGCCGCCCGTCAGCTGGGTGAAGGGTCCCTCCACGGTGGACCTCGGCGAGCAGGCCCAGATCCAGATCGGCGCTCCCTACACGTTCGCGAACGCCGCCGACTCCAAGAAGCTCATGGAGGCGATGGGCAACACGGTGTCGAACGACGAGGTCGGGCTCGTTATGCCGCGGGGCAAGGACCAGGACTGGTTCATGCTGTTCGAGTACCAGGACGTCGGCTACGTCAAGGACACGGACAAGGACGAGATCGACAAGGACGCGATCCTCGAGGGCATCCGTAAGGGCACTGAGGAGGCCAACGAGACCCGCAAGAGCAAGGGGATCCCCGCTCTCCACGTGACGGGCTGGTTCGAGGAGCCGCACTACGACCAGGCCAGCCATAACCTCGTGTGGGCGCTCAAGGCGAAGAACGACACGGGCGAGGAGGTCGTGAACTACAACATGCGCGTGCTCGGCCGACACGGCTACATGTCGGTGACGCTCGTGGACGAGCCCGCGAAGATCGCCCTGTCCCGCCCCGAGGTCGCGAAGGTGCTCGCCGGGTTCTCCTACAAGGCGGGCCGCACCTACGCCGAGTTCGTTCCCGGAGACAAGGTGGCGGAGTACGGCCTCGTCGCCCTCGTGGCCGGCGGCGCGGGTGCGGCGGCCGTCAAGCTCGGCGTCCTGCAGTTCCTGGTGAAGCTGCTCGCCAAGGGCGGCAAGGCGATCGTCGTGCTCGTCGTGGCCGCCTTCGCCGCCGTGAAGAGGATGTTCGCGAGCATGTTCGGCCGCGGCGAGTCGTAGGAGAGCCAAGCCCTCCGCGGCCGGCCCGTCCGCATGCACGCGCTCATCGAGGACGTCCTCCCGTTCCTCGTCGCGTTCTACCTGCTCGACGGGCTGGCCGGGGTGCGGGCGTCCGAGATCCTCCTCGCCGCCGCCTGGTCGTCACGCTTCCGAGCGGCGAGGAAGGGCTTCTCGCTGCTCGGCTTCTCGCCGTTCGCCGAAGTGGTGTCGGCTGTCGTCTCCTCGGTCCGGATCGGATCGACGGCGGTACACGTCGAGGCAGGATCTGCGTCCTCCGGCGAGCTTCCCGAGTTCGCAACAATCCCCCTCGATGGGCTGAGGATCGAGACGAACGAGCGCAGCCTACGGCTCGGAGACCGCTCGGTTCGTCTCCCCTCGAAGGCCGCGGCCGAGCATCTGGCCGCATCGCTCCGCGAGCTCGCCGCCCTGCCGAGGGCCGACCGCGCTCGGCGCATACGTGCGGTCCTCGAGGAGTCGGCCGACGTCCGCGCCATCCGCACGCTGCGCGCGAGCCACCTGCGATTATGGCGCGTGCTCTCGGCGCTCGGCCTCGCGCTCTTCGTCCTTACGTTCGCGATCCTCCCCGTCGGCGTCGCGCTCAAGTGGGAGCGCGGACCGAGCCTGGCGACCGTGCTGCTCGCCATCCTGGCGGTGCACGTCTCGATCCTCGCCCTGTCGTACGTCGCGCTGAAGCGGCTGGGCTACGCCCCGCCGGCCGCGCGGAACCGTCTTCTCCCCCTCGTCTTCTTCCCGCCGTCGGCGGCCCACGCGCCGTTCGTGATCTTCCGCGACGTCTACGCGCGCTTCGACGCTCTCGCCGTGGCCGGAGCGTTCCTGCCCGCCGAGGACTTCCGGGCCCTCGCGCGGCTGGAGGTGCACCGGCTGCGGCGCGAGGCGGAGAGGGGCGGAGAGATCGCCGAATGGGCGGCGCTCAAGGAGAAGTCGTGGGCGCGCGTCTGCGAGGAGGTCGGAACGAGCCTGCGCGAGGTCCTGCGTCCGCCCGCCCGGCGCGACGGCGACGCCGCCAGCTACTGTCCTCTCTGCGGCGGCGAGTACCGCGCGGGCTTCGCCGTCTGCACGGAGTGCCGCGTCCCCCTCGAGGCCCTGGCCTGAGCGGGCCTACTCGCGGTCGAGGCCGTACTTCGCCAGGCGCGAGTAGAGCTGGGCGCGGGTGAGCCCGAGCAGGCGCGCGGCCTTCGACTTGTTGTAGCGCGCCTGGGTGAGCGCCTTCTCGACCAGCTCCTTCTCGACTTCCTCGAGGTGGAGGCCGGCGGGGGGAGGCGACGGGGCCGCAGGCGGACGCGGACGCGGCGCCGCCACCGCGTCGAGGGCGATCGGGAGGTGCTCGCTCGTGATGAGCCCGCCCTCGCAGAGGATGACCGCACGCTCGATGGCGTTGCGGAGCTCGCGCACGTTTCCGGGCCAGGCGTAGGCGAGCATCTTCTCGCGCGCCTCGCGCGAGAGGCCGGCCGGCGGGCGGCCGATCGCGGCTCCCAGCTCCTGGAGGAAGGCGTCGATGAGCGTGAGGACGTCCTCGGGGCGCTCGCGGAGCGGCGGCAGCGCGATCTCGAAGACCTGCAGCCGGTAGTAGAGGTCCTCGCGGAAGTCGCCGCGGGCGATCGCCGCCTCGAGGTCCTTGTTGGTCGCCGCGACCACGCGCACGTCCGCCTTCTGCGCCCGCGTCGCGCCCAGGCGCTGGAACTCGCGCTCCTGGAGGACGCGCAGGAGCTTGGCCTGGACGGCCGGGCTCATCTCGCCGACTTCGTCCAGGAAGAGGACGCCCCCCGTCGCCTGCTCGATGCGGCCGGGCTTGGCGCTCGCGGCGCCGGTGAAGGCCCCGCGCTCGTGGCCGAAAAGCTCGGACTCGAGGAGCTGCTCGGGGAGGGCCGCGCAGTTGAGGGCGACGAACGGTCCGTCCGCGCGCGGAGATCCGCGGTGGATGAAGCGCGCGACGACCTCCTTACCGGTGCCCGACTCGCCGGTGAGGAGGACGGTCGTCTCCGTGGCCGCGACCTTCGTGGCCTGCGCGAGGACCTGCTGCCACTGGCGCGATCGTCCGATCGCCCGGTGCGGACCGTGCGCTTCGAGCTCCTCGCGCAAGCGCTCGACGCGGACGGCCAGGCGGTCCGCGCGCTGCGCGGCCTCCGCACCGCGTCGCTCCTCCTCGGCCAGCCGCTGGTGGGAGAGAGCGAGAGCGACGTGGTCCGCGATGCGGCGGGCGATCGCCGCCTCTTCCGGGCCGTACTGCTCGGGCTCCGCGGCCGCCAGCATGAGGAAGGCGACGAGCGCGTCCCCGAGGCGGACGGGCACGCGCATGACGCATTGCACGCCCTTGGCCGCGAACATGTCGTAGCGGAAGGCGTCCAGCTCCATCTCGAAGGGGAGGAGCTCGTTCGCGCCCGGCCGGAGGAGACGCGAGCGCGCGGCGTGTTTCTCGGGCACGAGCGTGATGTGCTGGAAGATCAGGTAATCGGCTTCGTCGTCCTCGCGCAGCGAGGCGGGGAGGGCGATCTCCGGAAGCTGCTCTTCCGGGATCGGATCGGAGGTGGCGTAGACGCGCAGTGGGCCCTTCTTCTCGTCGATGAGGCCGAGGCCCAGGAACACGTGGGGCAGCACGGGCCTGGGCCACCGCGGACACCTGCGTGAAGACCGCGCGCACGTCGAGCGCTCGGGCGAGCGTCGGCAGCAGCGCCTCGAGCGCCTCCGTCCGGCGGCGCCGCTCGTCTTCGCGCCGCCGCTCGCGCTCGCTCGCGACGAGGACGCCCGCGATTCCCGCGAGCGACTCCGCCACGGCCTCGTGTCCGGCGACGAAGGTCTCGCCCGGGCGTGCCTTGAACCAGAGCCGGCCGAGGATTTCCCCGTCGTGCACGACCGAGGTCCGCACCATCGTCGCCGCGTCGAGGATCTCCGTCCGGACGGAGCTCGGAGACGCCGTGGCCGCGGCCGCGTCCGCCGAGGGGTCGAACCCCATCTCGTGGAAGGGGAGAACGGGACGGGCCGCCCGGCTCAGCGGCTCGAGGACGTTTCGGAAGTCGTCGGTGCCGGACCGCGTCGTCAAGGCCTGAAGACTAGACCGAAATGCACCCCGAAGTCTGCGGTCGAGAGCTGGTCCATGATGTTCTCCGTGAAGCCGAGCTCCAGCCGCGCGGAGCGCGAGACGTCGATGCGCCCGCTGACGTTCACCATCCAGTGCAGCCCGGGGTAGCGGTCGATGTTCTCGACGAGGCGCGAGGCGGCGTCGGTCTCGCCGACCAGGCTCAGCCGGCGCGCCGGACGCCATTCGAGCGCGAGGAAGCCGTGCACACGCAAGGGCTCGTACTCGATCCGGCGGACGGGGCCGCTGTCCTGCATCGTCGTGCCTCCGCCGAGGTAGAGGTCGAGCCACGAGGCGAGGCGGCGCGCCCCGACGAGCTGGAGTCCGAGCCCGACGCCGTCCCCCGCGAAGGGACCGGTTCCGGTGGGCGCGGCCACCCTCGTCTCGAGCGCGACGGCCCAGCCGAAGAAGCCGCCGTCGTGGAAGCGCCATCGCGCTTCCGCCTCCAGGTTTCCGAGCCCCGTGCCCTTCTCGTCGTTCCACGAGAACGACCCGCGGTCCGTGGTCAGGCCTTCCACGCGAAACTGGTCCCGCAGGAAGTCCCGTCGGTTGCCGTCGGGCAGGCCGAAGATCCGATGCCACGTGTCGATCACCCCGTCCAGCTCGCCTCCGCCCCGCCAGCGAAACGGGACGCGGAGACCGACGTCGAGGTTCTCGCGCAGCCCGTAGCGGACCGTGAGGTCCAGGGTCCGCGTCTCGCCGTCGATCAGGAATCGCCGATCTCCGGGGTTCTCGCCGGGAACGTCCTGCGTCCACGAGAACGAGTTGAGCCAGAGCAGGGACGTCCGGAGCGTAAAGCGGCCTTCTCCGACGGTGTCCGGACCGATGGCGGGGAGAGTGAGCCGGTCCTGCGCGAGCACGTGCTCGTCGCGCAGCTCGGTGGGGCCGCGACGGGTC
The DNA here is from genome assembly GCA_046726955.1 of Acidobacteriota bacterium. Classification (GTDB taxonomy): domain Bacteria; phylum Acidobacteriota; class Vicinamibacteria; order Fen-336; family Fen-336; genus CAVPGH01. The sequence goes on along the minus strand of JBKPBQ010000508.1, from coordinate 2,119 downwards.
TCGCGAGTGGGCTCTTCTCCGGCGAGGGCGGTGGTCGCGATGAAGAAGGCGGCGAGAACGGCCAGGCAGGCGCGAGGGCGCCCCGCCCCCCGTCGATGTTCCGTTGTCCTGTTCATGGGGCGGGGGCGCGTGACATCCCGGGGGCTGGTCGAAATTATGTCACGAGCGGCGAGGCGCCTCGCGTTAGGATGTCGGACCTCGGGGAATCACGAGGAGGAACGCATGCCTGCAACCGACGGGGTTCGATACGTTCTTGCGTTCTGGGTCGGGATCGTGGCCGGGCTGCGCGCGATGACTGCTCCCGCCGCGGTGAGCTGGGCGGCTCGGGTGGGCCGTCTCGATCTCGGGGGCACGTGGCTCGCCTTTCTCGGATACGCGTGGACGCCCTCGATCCTCACGGTCCTCGCCGCGGGCGAGCTCGTCACGGACCAGCTTCCGACGACGCCGAGCCGGAAGGTCCCCGTCCAGTTCGGGTCGCGCCTCCTCATGGGAGGCGTCTGCGGGGCCGCGATCGGGGCCGGAGCGGGCTCGATGCTTCTCGGTGCTCTCGCGGGAATCGTCGGCGCCGTCGTGGGGACGCTGGGCGGCAGCGCCTTCCGGGCCCGCCTCGCCGCGGCCTTCGGTAGCGACCGTCCCGCGGCGCTCGTGGAGGACGCGGTTGCGATCGTCAGCGCGGTCGTGATCGTGCTCGTACTTCGATGAAGAGATTCGACGCGATCGTGATCGGAGCGGGGCAGGCGGGTCCGCCCCTCGTGGGACGGCTGACGGGCGCGGGGATGACCGTCGCTTTCATCGAGCGAAACCAGCTCGGGGGGACGTGCGTCAACACCGGCTGCACGCCTACGAAGACGCTCGTGGCGAGCGCCCAGGTCGCGCACTCGGCCCGGCGGGCGGCGGAGTACGGCGTCGTGCTCGGGGGGGAAGTACGCGTGGACATGCCGCGGGTGAAGGCGCGTGCGGACGCGGTGGTCGCCCGGTCGCGCGACGGCCTGCGGGAGTGGGTCGGCGGGATGAAGGGCTGCACGCTCGTGGAGGGCCACGCCCGCTTCGAGGCGAAGGATCGCGTCCGCGTCGGCGACGACGTCTTCGAAGCGCCGCGTATCTTTATCAATGTCGGATCGCGCCCGTCCGTGCCGCCGCTCCCCGGCGTCGATTCGACGCCGTTCCTCACCAACCGGACGATGCTCGAGCTCGACAAAGTGCCCGAGCACCTCGTGGTGATCGGCGGAAGCTACATCGGCCTCGAGTTCGCCCAGATACACCGGCGCTTCGGCGCCCGGGTCACGGTGGTGGAGATGGCCCCGCGGCTCATCGCGCGCGAGGACGCGGACGTCTCGGAAGCCATCCGCGGCATCCTGACCGCAGAGGGAATCGTCGTCCGCACCGCCGCCGAGTGCATCCGTCTCGCTCGGCACTCGCAGGGTGTCGAGGTGGGCGTCGAGTGCCGGGAAGGCGATCCCACGATCGTCGGGTCGCATCTTCTCCTCGCCGTGGGCCGCCGGCCCAACACGCACGACCTCGGCCTGGACGCGGCGGGCGTCGCCGTGGACGCGCGGGGCTTCATTCCCGTGGACGAGTCGCTCTCCACGAACGTCGCCGGCATCTGGGCCCTCGGGGACTGCAACGGGCGCGGGGCGTTCACGCACACCTCCTGGAACGACTACGAGATCGTAGCCGCCAACCTCCTCGACGGCGCCCACCGTCGCGTCTCGGACCGCATTCCTGGCTACGCCCTCTACATCGACCCGCCTCTGGGCCGCGTCGGCATAACGGAGACGCAGGCTCGCGCGACCGGCCGGCCGCTCCTCGTGGGGCAGAGACCCATGACCAAGGTGGGCCGGGCCGTCGAGAAGGGCGAGACCCAGGGGTTCATGAAGGTGATCGCCGACGCGGAGACGAAGCGCATCCTCGGCGCGTCGATTCTCGGCATAGGCGGCGACGAGGCGATCCACGGCATCCTCGACATCATGAACGCGGGTGTGACGTACGACGTGCTGCAGTGGGCGGTCCCCATCCATCCGACGGTCTCGGAGCTCATCCCGACGGTGCTGGGCTCGATGAAGCCGGTGAAGGCCTAGCGCGGACTCGGCGCGCTCGTTCGCTCGCTCGGTGCGCTGAC
>JBKPBQ010000507.1:0-5778 GCA_046726955.1 Acidobacteriota bacterium | reverse complement strand
GGGGATGCCCGGCGCCGCGGGCGGGGGTGGGGCCGCCACCGTGCCCGCGCCCGCGGCCGCGCTGCTCGCGGGCCATCGCGCGGGGGCGGGGTCGCCGGATGCGGGCGACGAGCCGGCGGAAGCCGCGACGACGACGACGGCGCGTCCGCCCCTCGCGCTCTGGATGTCGCTCTACGCCCTTTCCGGCTTCTGCGCGCTCTCGCTCGAGATCCTCTGGTTCCGCGTGACGGACGTCGCCCTCAAGAGCACGGCCTTCACGTTCGGCACCGTGCTCTGCCTCTATCTCCTCGGGCTGGGCGCCGGCAGCCTCCTCGGAGGGCGGATCTCGAGCCGCTTCGCCTCGCCGTTCGCCGTCTTCCTCGACGCCCAGTGCCTCCTGCTCGTCTATTCGGCCGCCGCCGTGCTCCTCCTCGTCTGGCTGCCTCCGGAAGCGCCCGTCTACCGCTGGTTCTTCGCCTACTGGAAGAGCGGCGACTTCTACCAGCTCGGCGCGGACTGGAACGCGGCCTCGCTCTTCCGGCTGTACGCGGTCCTGCCGTTCTTCCTGTTCGGGCCGCCCACGCTGCTGATGGGCCTCTCCTTCGCCGCCCTCCAGCGCGCCGTGCAGGACGATCCGCGCACGAGCGGCCGCAAGGTGGGGCTCCTCCAGGCCGCGAACATCGCCGGCTGCGTGGCAGGGAGCCTGGGGGCGGGCCTCGTCCTCCTCGACCGCTTCGGGACGACAGGCGCTTTGCGCCTGCTGGTCCTGCTCGGTCTCGTCTTCGCTGCCGTGCGGGCGATGCGAGGCGGCGGTCGCGGGGTGGTGGCGGCGGCCGCCTGGGCCGGCGCGCTCGGCCTCGCGGCCTTCCTGCTTCCCGCGCCGGAAGCGCTCTGGAGGAAGCTGCACGGAGTCGCCGGAGACGCCCGGCCCTCCTTCATCGGCGAGGACTCGACCGCGGTGAGCGCGGTGCTGCCCCTCGAGACGAGCCACTGGCGCGTCACCGTCAACGGGCTGCCGCACTCCTGGGTCCCTTTCGAGGGGATCCACACGCTGCTCGGCGCCGTGCCCGCCGTCATCCACCCGGCGCCGGCGGAGGTCGCGGTCATCGGCCTCGGCTCCGGGGAGACCGCCTCCGCGCTGGCGAGCCGCAAGGAGACGCGCGCGCTCACCGTGTTCGAGATCGCCGCCTCCCAGCCGCGGCTGCTGCGCGCGGTGGCAGGGATCGCGCGGCTGCCCGACCTCGAGCGCTTCCTGCGCGACGAGCGCGTGCGGATCGTGGTCGCGGACGGCCGCAACGCGCTCCTCCGGTCGGAGAAGCGCTACGACCTCATCCAGGTGGACGCCCTCTACCGGACGAGCGCGATGAGCGGCAACCTCTACTCGGTCGAGTTCTTCCGCCTCTGCGCCTCGCGGCTCAAGCCCGGCGGGATCGTCTGCTCGCAGACACCGACGCGGCGCGCCGCGCTGTCGTTCGCGGCGGGAGTGCCCCACGCGATCGACCTCGGCAACATCATGGTGGGCAGCAACGAGCCGCTCCCGATCGACGTCCCCGCCTGGCAGGCGCGGCTCGAGGCCCCCGAGATGGTCGCCTGGTTCGGTCCGGAGGTCGCGGCGGGGATCCTCGACCGGCTCAAGGAGGCGCGGCCGCCCTGGGGCAACCCCGCCTCGAGGCGCGGGCTGAACCTCGATCTCTTCCCGCGCGACGAGTTCTCGACGCCGGTGGCCTCCGCGCGCTAGCGCGCGACCCTACCAGTGCAGCTCGACCAAGTCTCGGTCGCGCACGGGGTGGGAAGCACTCACCTGCTGGCCCTCGAACTCCCCGCTCCCCCACAGCCGAGCGAACTTCAGCTCGGCAGCGCGGCCGCGATGCACGAGCTGGGCCACGTCGCGGACGGTGCTCGCGCCGCGCAGGGTGAAGGGACGCTCCTTCTCCGCGTGATGGCCGGGTACCTTCGTGTAGACACGCACGATCCCGAGCAGGTCGAAGAGGAGGGGGCTCACGCGCTCAAGGCCGTCTCCGGTTACGGTCGAGACGAATAGCGCCGGGAACGCAAGCCCGGTCAGCTTGAGGAACGTGTCGAGCTCGCAGGCGGGATCCTCGAGGCGGTCCGCCTTGTTCGCGAGGAGCATGGTGGGAAGGTGCACGCGGAAGGGATCCTCGTGCTCCACCGGCGGACCGAGGCTCACGCGTTTCTCCTCGAGCCGCCGCCCCACGACCAGCGCTTCCTCCACGCAGGAAGGCTCCGCGAGGTCGACGACGAGGATGGCGCCGTCCGCGGCCTCGAGCGCGTTGCCCATCCACGGCTCGAGGTAGTCGGCGGCCACGGGCGGAAGGTCCACGAGCTGCAGGTGCACGTCCTCGTGGGGAAGCATGCCCGGCAGGGGAAGCTTGGTGGCGAAGGGATACGGTCCGACGACCGCGTGCGATCCGGTGAGGCGGGCGTGGAGGCTCGACTTGCCGGTGTTCGGGGGGCCGAGGAGTGCTATTTGCGCCGCGCCCTCGGGGCGGACGACCACTGAGGGGCCCACCCGGCCCCCGCCCTTGCGATCGTCGGCGATCTCCTCGGTGAGCTCCTTGATCCGCGTCTTGAGGTCGCCCTGGATGTGCTCCGTCCCCTTGTGCTTCGGGATCGTCCGCAGCATCTCGCGCAGGCAGTCGAGCCGCTCCTTCGGGTCGCGCGCCCGGCGGTAGGCCTCCTGGGCGCTCTTGTACTCGGGTGAGAGGTTGGCGGCCACGACAGGATCGATCGTCCCGCCCGCGGCGCGGGCGGTCAAGGACGGAGCGCTAGCCGAGCGCGCGCAGCGTCCGTTCCACGCGAGCCCGGGCGGCCGCGTCGAGCTTCGCGCCGTTCTCCGTCAGGTAGAACGAGTCGCGGGCTTCCCCGTCCTCGGTGACAACGTGGGCGAGGTCGATGTCGGCCCCGGCGTCGGAGAGCCCGCGGCTGATCGCGTAGAGCAGGCCCCGCGCGTCGCGCCCGCGCACGCGCAGGACGCTCGCTCGAGGGTGGACGTCCTCTTCCCAGTCGAGGGCGAGCGAGCCCGCCTCCAAAGGTTGCCGCGACTCCGGCGAAAGCTCCTTTTCGAGATCCACCTTCCCCACGATCACGGACTCGAGGTAGGCCTGGAAGCGGCGGCGCTCCTCGGCGGAGGCGAACCGTCCGCCGGTGTCGGCGAGCGAGAAGGTGTCGAGAACGATGCCTTCGGTGTTGGCGAAGGCTTCGGCGGAGACGATGTTCGCCCCGAAGACGGTGAGGCTGCCGGCGAGGCGCGCGAAGAGGAAGCGCCGGTCGGCGGCCACGACCACGAGGCGCCAGAGCGCGTGGTCCTGGGCGAGCGACGAGACGGCCGCCCGCGACCCGAGGCTCTGCACGAGGCCGAAGTGGCGCACGACCTCCACCGCCGGCGTCGTCCGTAGGTAGTGGTGGGGAAAGCCGAGGACGAAGCGCGTGAAGCGTTCGCGGTCCACCGCGAGAGGCAGCCGGTCGAGGAAGGCCTTGACCTCGTGCTCGTCGGTGACGGGCAGGTCGTCGAAGATCGGCATCAGACCTGGAAGTGGCGGCGGATGAGGGCGAGGGCGAGCGCGTCAGGCAAGAGGCGACGCCCCAGGGGGACCGCGAGCGCGTCCGGCCCTACCGTGTATCGGACGCGCGGCCGCCGGTCGGTGAGGGCGCGCAAGATCGTCTCGGCCACGATCTCCGGGCCGGGAGCCTTCGGCAGCGAGTCCCGGATGATTCTCTCGCAACGGCGGACTCGATCCCCGTAGGCGCTCGCGGCCGCGTCGTCTCCCCAGTCCATCCGGTCGTTGAAGGCCGTCTTGATATCGCCGGGCTCGACGAGGCTCGTTTCGACGCCCGTGCCCTGAAGCTCGCTCCGCAGCGCGAGCACCAGCGCGTCGAGGGCGGCCTTGCTCGCGGAGTAGTGGGCCTGGAAGGGAATGGGGGCGCGCCCGGCCAGCGACCCCACGATCACGATCCGTCCCGACCCCCGCGTCCGCATCGCCGGCAGGATCGCGCGGACCGGGAGGACGGTCCCGAAGTAGTTCGTCTCGAGCTGCGCCCGTGCGCGATCCGTCGAGGTCTCCTCGACACTCCCGAAGACGCCGTAGCCGGCGGCGCACACGAGGGCGTCGAGCGATCCCGCCGCCTCCGAGGCGTGGGCGATCCCCGCCGCGACCGAGGCGTCGTCGCGCACGTCCATGGGGATCCAGAGGACGTGCTCGCCTTGCGCCGGAGAGCGGCTGGCCCCGAAGACCCGGAACCCCCGCGTGGCGAGGAGGTGCGCCGTGGCCGCGCCGATCCCGGACGAGGCGCCGGTGACGAGGACGGCTCTCACGTCCGCTCGCGAGGGTGCGCCAAGAGCTTCGAGTATAGGTCAAGGGCACGCCCTCCTATACTCGGTGGAGCGATGAGCCGGACGAGCGCCGTCCTCGGGTCGCTCCTCTTTCTCGTGCTCGCGCCGGGGACGGTGGCGCTCTACGTCCCCTGGGCCCTCACCGGCTGGCGCTTCGCCCCGCCACTCTTCGGCGGCACCCTCTCGCGCGGTCTGGGGGCGCTCCTCGCCTTGTGCGGACTGCCCGTCCTCGTCGAGACCTTCGCGCGCTTCGCCCTGCAGGGACGCGGTACGCCCGCCCCGGTGCTTCCCACCGAGCGCCTCGTGGCCACGGGCCCCTACCGATACGTCCGCAACCCCATGTACGTGGCGGTCGTGGCGATCATCTGGGGGCAAGGACTCCTTTTCGGCTCGTCGCGCGTGATCGTGTACGGCCTCGCCATCTGGGCGGCCTTCCACCTCTTCGTGCTCTTCTTCGAGGAGCCCCGGGAGCGAGGGCGCTTCGGCGACCAGTACGAGCGTTATCGTGCCGCCGTGCCGCGCTGGATCCCGCGTCTTCGTCCCTGGCGCGGCTGACATCCGATTCGCCTCCCGCTTACGTAGCTCCTGGATGTGTCGCGCCCGGAGGCGAGCCGCTCCGGTGCTTTCTCGCGAGCCTCAATCTGCTCACCCCAGCGCGCGCGTACCCGCGATTGAAACCGAGGACCTGAAGCGTCCGGGCCGCCGCAGGGCACGCGGCGGCCGAATCGATCGCAGGAGGTACCGTGAAGCGTCAACGCATCCTCGCCGCCCCTCTCCTCGCCGCTCTCGTCGCCTTTCCCGGCGGCCGCGTCCAGGCGGCCAGCCATCGGGAGGCTCCCATCACCGCCCTCGACCGCGCCGCCGACATCACCGACTGGTACACGTTCGTGAGCTACGACCATCCCGACAAGGTCACCCTCATCCTCTCCGTGGATCCGCTCCTCGAGCCGTCCAACGGTCCCAACTACTTCCCCTTCGACCCGAACATCCTCTACGCGTTCCACGTCGACAACGACCAGGACGGCGAGGCGGAGGACGTGCGCTTCGAGGTCCGCTTCCGCACCGAGGTTCGCGGCCCCGACGTCTTCACGACCGCGGTGGGCGGCATCGCCGGCATCCCCCCGATCACGAAGCTCGACGGTCCGGGTTCGGAGGGGCTCGGTCTCCGGCAGACCTACACCGTGACCATGGTGCGGCACGGCCACCGCACCGACCTGAGCCAGGGCCAGAAGCTCTTCGCGGTTCCCTCCAACGCCGGTCCCCGCACCATGCCGAGCTACGGCGCGCCCGGCGGCCTCTTCGAGCAGGGGATCTACACCCTGCCCCAGGGCATCAGGGTGTTCGCGGGCACGACGGACGACCCCTTCTACATCGACCTCGGAGCGGCCTTCGACTCGCTCAACTTCCGCATGGCCGCCGGCGGCGGCGTCTTGAGCCCGGCCCAGGAC
>JBKPBQ010000506.1:0-9749 GCA_046726955.1 Acidobacteriota bacterium | reverse complement strand
GCTCCATACGTAGGGGCCTTATACATTGCTGTTCTATGTATGTCAATACTATGAATCTGACTCACCTGGCCCGTCGGGCCGAGGCTTGCTTCGTCGAGCGATCGGCCTCTACCATTACGCGGGTCTCCCGAGCAGTAGCTGCGGTCTCGTCCCTTCAGCGAGGGGCCTATGGCGCTTCTTTTCGGGGAGTTTGAGCTCGACGGGGAGCAGCGGCAGCTCCGTCGCTCGGGCCGGCCCGTCTCCCTCGAGCCCAAGGCCTACGAGCTTCTGACTCTGCTCGCGGAGCGCCGGCCCCGTGCGCTCTCCCGGGCCCAGATCCGCGACGCGCTGTGGCCCGGTACCTTCATCTCCGAGTCGACCCTGAGCCAGGTGGTCGCGGTCGTCCGCCAGGCACTGGACGACGACCACCAGGAGCCGCGGTACATCCGGACCGCCCGCGGCTTCGGCTACGCCTTTTGTGGGGAGGTCCTCGAGAGCGCGCCAACGCCGGGGCTGGTAATCGAGGGAGGCAACGGCCGGAACGGAGATGCCGTGGTCGCGCCGGTCACCGGAGAGCGACCCTGGCGCCGGCTGGCCACGATCGCGGCCCTCGGCATCGTCGTGGTCCTTGCCGCGGCCGTCGGAGTGTGGCGGTGGAGCGGGCGAGAGCTGCCCGCGCCGCGTCTCATCCCGCTCACGGGTGCACGCCAGGCCGTCTCGGGCAGCCTGTCCCCCGACGACCGCCAGCTCGCGTTCGCCACGACCAGCGGTCGGCAAGAGAACTGGGACGTCTGGCTCACGATGGTCGGCGACTCGGAGGCCCGGCGGCTCACGAGCGATCCGGCGAACGACATCTACCCGGTCTGGTCTCCCGACGGGAAGCAGATCGCGTTCCTGCGATACCCGGCCCACCAGCCCTTCGGCAAGACGCCCGGGACTCTCTACGTCGTGTCGCCCATGGGAGGGCCGGAGCGACGCCTGACGGACTACCTCACGCAGGGCTCGCCCTCCTGGTCTCCCGACGGGCGCTGGCTGGCCGTGTCTCGTTACCGCACCAAGGGCGAGACGGCACCCGAGTCCGGCGGCATCCAGCTGCTGATCGTCGACGGTCGTGAAGGCCGGACGCTGACGTTTCCGCGGCCTCCCGCCGCCGACCTCGAGCCGGCGTTCTCGCCCGATGGCCGGGCCCTGGCCTACGCCTCGTGCGACGACCCGGCCATGGCCTCGTCCTGCGACGTCTACGTCCTGCCCCTCGACCGCGACATGCGTCCCAAAGGACCGAGCAGACAGGTGACGCGGGCGAAATTCCGGGCGCGGGGCCTCACCTGGACGCGCGACGGACGCTCGATCGTCTACGGCGTCTCGTCAGGCGCACACTCCCACCTTTGGCGAATCTCCGCGGACGGCAGCAACTCCCCCGAGCGCGTGGAGCTGGCGGGCCCCGGAGGGATCGCTCCCACCGCCGGCCGCTCCCTGGATCGACTCGTGTTCACCCGGTTCGTGCTCGACCTACACATCAACCAGCTCCGGCCGGGCGCCTCGGCAGCGCCGCTCATCCAGTCGACCATGGTCGACTTCCAGCCGCAGTACTCGCCCGACGGCCGGCGCGTCGCCTTCACGTCCGACCGGGCCGAGGAGAGGGGAGAGGTCTGGCTCGCCGACGCCGAGGGGACGAATGTCACGCGGCTCACTCGCGGCCCCGGCCAGGCCCAGGCGACTCCCCGCTGGTCGCCCGACGGACGCACGATCGCCTTCAACTCGGTGGGGGACGACGGACACCGTGACATCTGGACGATCGGTGTCGACGGCTCGGGGTTGCGTCGAATGACGCGTGATCCCGGCGACGAGCAGTTTGCGAGCTTCTCGCGCGACGGGCGGTTCCTCTACTACTCGTCGTCGAGGACGGGCCGCTTGGAGATCTGGCGCGTCCCGGTCGCAGGGGGTGCGGAGGAGCAGGTGACCCGCGAGGGAGGAAACCAGCCCTTCGAGTCCTTCGACGGCCGGACGCTCTACTACGTGCGGAACGAGGGCCTGAGCGACGGCCAGCTTCTCGCGCGGCCGACGCAGGGCGGGGCGGAGCGAGTCATCGCGCCCTGTGTTCCCAACGAGGCCTCCGCGGTCGGTCCTCAGGGGCTCTTCCACGTCGGGTGCATAGCCGTAAAGGATCAGGCCGTCGACCGCCGCACGGTGTGGCTGCTGGACGCGACGACCGGCCGCGACCGGGAGGTCGCCACCATCGAGCTTCCGCCCGGCACCGACTTGCTGGGCCTGAGCGCTACGCCCGACGGCTCGAGCTTCGTCTACGCGACCGGCGGGTTCACGACCACGGTGATGATGATCGAGAACTTCCGATGACGCGGGATGTCGCTTCTCTTCGGGGAGTTTGAGCTCGACGGGGGAGCGTCGGCAGCTTCGTCGCTCGCGCCGGCCCTTCCTCTCGATTGGCCAGCCCTCCTGGTCTCCCGATGGGCGCTGGCTGGCCGCGACTCGTCACCGAGCGGAGGGCGAGACGACACCCGAGTCGGGCGGCATTCATCTGCTCCCCGTCGGTGGAGGTGAGGTCCGGCCGCTGACGTTCCCGAAGGCCCCCGCCGTCGACTTCGGGCCGGCGTTCTCGCCCGACGGCCGGGCCCTGGCCTACGCTTCGTGCGACATCCCGGCCATGATCGCGTCCTGCGACGTCTACGTCCTGGCCCTCGACCGCGAGATGCGGCCGCAGGGGGCGACACGGCAGCTGACGCGGGCGAAATTCTGGTCCCGGGGCCTCACCTGGACGCGCGACGGACGCTCGATCGTTTACGGCGCCTCGACAGGCGCACACTCCCACCTGTGGCGAATCCCCGCGGACGGCAGCCGACCCCCGGAGCGCGTCGAGCTGGCCGGCCCCGGAGGGATCAATCCCACCGCCGGCCGCTCCCTCGACCGATTCGTGTTCTCCCGGTTCGTGCTGGACCAGCACATCAACCGGCTCCGACCGGGCGCCTCGGCAGCGCCGTTCATCCAGTCGAGCATGGGCGACATCCAGCCTCAGTACTCGCCCGACGGCCGGCGCGTCGCCTTCACGTCCGATCGGGCGGAGGAGAGATCCGAGGTCTGGCTCGCCGACGCCGAGGGGACGAATTTCACGCGGCTCACTCGCGGCCCCGGTAAGGAACAGGCGACGCCGAGCTGGTCGCCCGATGAACGCACGATCGCCTTCACCTCGTTGGGGGACGACGGACACAGCGACATCTGGACGATCGGTGTCGACGGCTCGGGGTTGCGTCGAGTGACGCGCGATCCCGGGGACCGGTGGGCGGCCCGCACCGAGCAGAACGACGAGTACTCGACGTTCGACCCCCACACGCCCAACCCGGGCGCCGGCAACATCCCCGGGGCCGTGATCTTCGCGGGCTACCTGGACAAGAGCGCCTGGCAGGACCCGGGTCCCCTCGCGTTCGGCAGCGCGCCCAGGGCCGACGGGACGGTGCGCGGCTTCGCGGTCTACAACGAGGACATCGCCGTCGCCAAGAACTTCTCGCTGACCGCCGACCTGAACGTACGCTTCCAGGCCCTGTTCGGGAACATCTTCAACCGGACGACCTTCTGCCCTCCAAACACCTTCTTCAGCTCCCCCGCGTTCGGGACGGTCAACACGCAGTGCAACCAGCCCCGGTCGATCCAGTTCGGAGTCCGCCTCGACTACTGAGCTCTGCTATCGTCCCCCGACCGGCCGCGGCTGCGGCTCGTACGTCATCCCGATCCTCCAGGTCCCCGAGACGATGTGGAGCTCGACGCTCCCGAGCGCGTCGAAGCGCAGCTCGTAGCCGATGAGCCCGTCCTCGCGCATGAGCGTGAGGAGGACGTCCTGGATGCGGGGGAGGTCGGGCAGCTGGAGCTGGAGGTACGTCTTGGTGCCGCCGGGGCTCTCCTCCTGGATGATCTGCAGCGGTCCGTACTCCGAGAGAGGCCCGAAATCGTCGGGGATCCGGATCTGCGGTATCGGGTGGCCGAGCCGCTCCTTGAGGTAGACCTGGATCGCGACCTCGACCTCCATGATGCGGTAGAGCGCCCGCGCCACCTTGGTGTTCTGGATGATGTTCAGCAGACGTGTGGAGACGAGCTCGTCCGCCATTCCGTACTGCCCCGTGGCCAGCAGATGCGCGACCTGGTCGATGCTGCGCAGCACGAGCTCGCTCTCGGTGGGCTGCAGGCGCACGCCCGCGATCTCGAGGAGGACGCTCTCCAGCCCCTCGAGGGCCCGCCGGCCTTCGGCATTCGCCGCCTCGCCTTCCCCGAAGCCGTGCCACGCGATCTGGAGGAGCGCGGGCGCGAGGTGGAAGAAGATCCGGAGCATCTCTCTCGCGTCCTCCGGGCGAAGCGAAGGCAGCAGGGCCTGGAAGAACACGATGAGGTTCTCGACCGCGTCGAGCGTGCCCTGCGTCGGCGTCTCGCGACAGGCCTCGAGGAGCGCGTTCGTGCGCGCGAGCCCGGCCTCAATGGAGAGGGCGGCGAAGGCGTCCTCGTCGAGGGGCGTGCCCTCGTGGTCGAGGATCCGCGCGAGCCGCGTGTGGAGGTCGTCCTGGACGGGTGCCGTGGGCACCTCGGGTCCGGCGCTCATCGCCTGGAGCTCGGCGAGGAACGCGTCGTCGAAGAACGGGGTGTCGTCCGAGGAGTGCGCGCTCGACATCTCTAGCCCTGCCCCGCGGAGGGGCCGCGGGCGTGATCGTAGTCCGCCGGAGAGTTCACGTTCAGGAAGAGCACCGCGGGATCGCCGAAAGCCCGAAGGTCGGCGGACTCGACCCGCCGAACGCGGACGTCGGGCCAGAAGGCGGTCATCTTGAGCTCGCCGCGGTCGAGGCGCGCGCGTATGGGCTTCGCGCAGGCCGCGGTGTAGACGGCGCAGAGGGGCTCGGGGCCGGTGGGGGAGATGGGGACTACGGCGTCGAATCCTTCGGCGAGAGACAGGAGGTGCTCGAGAAGCGGCACCGGTATCAGAGGGAGATCGACGGCCAGGAACAGGCTCAGGTCCGCCTCGAGGGACGCGAGGCCCGTCAGTAGTCCGCCGAGAGGGCCCGCATCGACGACGATGTCCGGGTAGACGGGGACACCGCGGCCTTCCAGGTCGGAACGGCCCAGGACCGCAGTCTGTGTGCACGCCTTGCCGAGACGTCGGAGCGTGTGACCGAGCAGATCCGTGTCCCCCCAGGGAAGAAGGGCCTTGTCGCGGCCCATGCGCCGGCTCCGTCCGCCTGCCACTGCGAAGCCTGCCGCCCTCACTTCCGTGCGCGACGCTTGAAGGACCAGGCCACCTCGAACTCCGAGCAGACGTCGCCCGCGCGGTCGCGCCCGGCCGTCCGCGCCACGTAGACGCGCGGCTCGTCGCGGCCTTCGGATTCCTCGATCGCCGCGCGCATGCCCGCCACGTCCGCGAACGTGTAGAGCGATTCCCCCACGATCTTCTTTTTATAGGAGGCGGAGAACCCCGTCACGAGCATGGCCACCGAGGCGGACGAGCCCGCGAGGAGGATCATCGCCGGGGCGCCCGTGGACATCTCGGCGGCCATGGCCTGGGCGGCGAAGTAGGTCGAGCGGAACGGGTTCTGCGTCCGCCACCCTCCGGGCAGCGCGACCGTGCACGAGGACTCGTCGAGCGAGCGGACGCGCATCCCCGCGAAGGCGGCGAGCGGCAGCGTGCGCCACTGCCAGGCCCAGAACGGCAGCCCGCTCAGCAGGCGGCGGCGGGCCGACTCGGACCGCTCGTTGAAGCTCACGCCTCCTCCCCGGGCGCGCGGGCCGCCCAGCCCCGCTTCAGCTCGACGTACGTGTAGACGACGCGCTGGATGGCGGTCACGTTCGAGAGCACGGCGATGATCCAGAGCGCGGCCACCATCCGGTTGGTGAGGGCCCCGAGCACGACGAGGACGATGCGCTCCGGGCGCTCGAGGAGGCCCACGGTGCAGCGGGGGATGAGGCTCTCCGCGCGCGCCCGCGCGTAGGAGGTCATGAAGCTTCCCACGGCGGCCACCCACACGAGCACCATGAGCGGTGTCTGCTCGAGGCGCGCGTAGAGGATCATGAGGCCCATGTAGAGGACCATGTCCGAGTAGCGGTCCATGGTCGAGTCGAGGTACGCCCCGAACTTCGTCTCGCGGCCGCGCAGGCGCGCCACCCTCCCGTCCATCATGTCGAACACGCTGGCTACGAGGGCCACGAGCCCGCCCGCGCGCAGGAGGCGGGGGCTCGTGTAGCCTGCGCCCCCCGCGCTGCCGAAGAGCGCGCAGGCGACGCCGTTGAGGGCGAGCCCCGTGATCGTGAGCACGTCCGGGCTGACGTGCGCGCACAGCCGGACGAGCCCCTCCAGAGGCCGCGCGAGAACGGTGCCGATCCTGTCCGTGAGCATGCGGGTGGCCTAACCTTGCCTCCGGCACAGTCTCCGGTCAAGACTAGGGCGTCGCGAGGAGGGAGCGTGCTCCGCAAGCCCGTCGTGCTGATCACCGGAGCGAGCGGCGAGATCGGCCACGGCCTCATCGAGCGCCTCGCCGAGCTCGGCGATCGCTCGATCATCACCCTGGACCTGCGGGCGCTCGAGGGAGACGTGACCCGCCTCGTCCAGCACCAGTACCTGGGGTCGATCCTCGACGTCAACCTGCTGGAGCGCATCCTCGCCGAGTACGAGGTGGACCTCGTCTTCCACCTCGCGGCCCTCCTCTCCACCCGCGGGGAGTTCACGCCCACCACCGCCCACCAGGTGAACGTCGAGGGCACGCTGCGGATGCTCGACTTCGCCCAGAAGGAAGGGGAGTCGCACGGCCGGCCCGTCGTCTTCATGTACCCGAGCTCGATCGCCGTCTACGGGCTGCCGAACCTCGAGGTCAAGGCGAAGGCGGGCCGCGTGCGCGAGGACGACTACAACTGCCCGGCCACGATGTACGGCTGCAACAAGCTCTACTGCGAGCACCTCGGCCGCTACTTCGCCTTCCACTACAAGCAGCTCGCCGCGGAGAGCCTCTCCGGGCGCGTGGACTTCCGCGCCGTCCGCTTCCCCGGCCTCATCTCCGCGGTGACCGTCCCCTCGGGCGGGACGTCCGACTACGCCCCCGAGATGCTGCACGCGGCGGCGAGCGGGGAGGCCTACGCGTGCTTCGTCCGGCCGGACACCCGGATCCCCTTCATGGCGATGCCGGACGGCGTCGACGCCCTCCTCGCGCTCGCGCGCGCCCCCCGGGACGGGCTGACGCGTACCGTCTACAACGTGGGCGCGTTCAGCCCCACGGCCGAGGAGGTGCGGTCGCGCGTCCTCGCCGCCTTCCCGACCGCCTCGGTCACCTTCCAACCCCACCAGAAGCGGCAGCAGATCGTGGACACGTGGCCGGCCGACGTGGACGACTCCGCCGCCCGCCGCGACTGGGGCTTCGCTCCGCGCTACGACGAGGAGCGAGCGTTCGCCGAGTATCTCGTTCCCACCATCCGCCAGCAGTACAAGACGGCTCGGCAAGCCTGACCAGGCGTCGGGGCTCCCGCCCCCGAAATCGCTGATGCTCGGGCCTGATCGCGGCTCGTTCGGCCCAGGTTGGACGTGGCACATCGCTTGCACCTCAGCTTTGGAGCCGGGGGGGCGGTTCACGCTACGACCATGGCGACCCATCGCATCTCACCGTCCTCCCTGCCCGACGTTCGTGCGCCAGGGGAACGGCCGAGCGAGTGGCGATGGCCCGTGGTCGACCGGCTTGCGCCGAAGCTCGTGGAGCGCTTCCGCCGCACGCTCGGCGAGGTTCCCATCCGGCTCGAGCTCTGGAACGGCGCCGTCTGCGACCTCTCGACGGAGCCCGCGCGGGCGACGGTGTCGGTACGCACTCCCGCCGCGCTCCTCCGGCTCGCCCTCGACCCCGCGCGATTCTTCGGCGACGCGTACAGCGCGGGCGAGATCGACGTGCGGGGCAGCCTGACCGGAGGCCTCGAAGCGATCTTCGAGAGGTGGCCGCGGCGCACGGAGAAGCCGCCCCGGCGCGTTCCCTCGGCGATCCTGCGGCTCGCCCGGCGGCAGGCCCGGCACCACTACGACCTCGGCAACGACTTCTATCGCCTGTGGCTCGACGAGGAGATGGTCTACACGTGCGCGTACTTCGAGTCGGCGTCGCTGACGCTCGAAGAGGCGCAGCGGGCGAAGCTCGACTACGTGTGCCGCAAGCTGCAGCTCCGGCAAGGCGACCGCGTGCTCGAGGCGGGCTGCGGGTGGGGGGCGCTCGCCCGGCACATGGCCGTCGATTACGGCGCCACCGTGGTGGCCGGCAACGTCTCGAGCGAGCAGATCCGCTACGCGCGGGAGCGCGCGGAGCGCGAGGGCTTCGCCGACCGCGTCCAGTACGTGGAGGACGATTTCCGCAACCTGCGCGGGACGTTCGACGTCTTCGTGTCGCTCGGGATGCTCGAGCACGTCGGTCCGGAGAGCTACGGCGACCTCGGCCGTCTCATCCACGACCGGCTCGACCCTCGGCACGGCCGGGGTCTAATTCACTTCATCGGGCGCGACCGTCCGGAGCCGCTCAACTCCTGGGCGCAGCGCCGCATCTTCCCGGGTGCCTATCCGCCCACCCTCGGCGAGGCGCTCCGCGGCGTCCTCGAGCCCTGGAGCTTCTCCGTCCTCGACGTGGAGAACCTCCGCCGCCACTACGTGCGCACGCTCGCCCACTGGCGGGAGCGCTTCGAGACGGCCGCGGGCACGATCGAGCGGATGTTCGACGAGCGGTTCGTGCGCTCCTGGCGGCTCTACCTCGCCGGCTCGGAGGCGGCCTTCGCCGCGGGCTGGATGCAGCTCTTCCAGGTCGTGTTCGCGCGCGGGCCGGAGCACGAGCACCCCTGGACGCGGCGCGAGCTCTACCGCGAGACGACCCGTGCGTAGCGTGGACGCGGTCGTGGTGGGAGGCGGTCCCGCGGGCTCGACCTTCGCCTGGGCGGTCGAGCGAGCAGGGCTCGACGTCGTCGTCATGGATCGTTCGCCTTTCCCCCGGGACAAGCCGTGCGCGGGCTGGCTCACGCCCCAGGCCGTGGCCGCCGTCGCCCTCGACCGCGCCGACTACGCGCGGTCGTGCGTGCTGCAGCAGGTCACCGGCGTCCGCGCCTCGCGCATGGGCGGGCCGGAGACGCTGTCGAAGTTCGACGAGGTCGTGAGCTACGGCGTGCGGCGCTGCGAGTTCGACGCCTATCTGCTGCGCCGGTCGGGCGCCGAAGTCCGCGTCACCGCCGTGGAGCGCCCGCGGCGCGTTCCGGGAGGGTTCGTGATCGACGACGTGCTCACCCGTCTGCTGGTGGGAGCCGGCGGGCACTTCTGTCCCGTGGCGCACGCGCTCGGCGCGCAGACGGGCGAGCCGGTGGTGGTGGCGCAAGAGCTCGAGCAGCCGCTCGCCGGCGCCGCCCGCGAGCTCAGTCCCGTGGACGGCGAGACTCCTGAGCTTTACTTCTGCCCGGACCTCGCGGGCTACGGGTGGCTCTTCCGCAAGGGCGGCTACCTCAACGTGGGCTTCGGGCGCCGCGACACGAGCGGCTTCCCGGCGCACCTGCGGGAGTTCTATCGCTTCCTGGCCGCCCGCGGCCGCATCGACGCGGATACTCCGTCGCGGTGGCCGGGACACGCCTACCTGCTCTACGAGGACTCGCGGCGGCCGGTCGTCGACGACGGCGTCCTCCTCGTCGGCGACGCGGCGGGGCTCGCCTACGCGCAGAGCGGCGAGGGCATCGGCCCCGCCATCGACTCTGCTCTCCTCGCGGCGGAGGTCGTGCTCGCCGCGCGC
>JBKPBQ010000505.1:0-5884 GCA_046726955.1 Acidobacteriota bacterium | reverse complement strand
GGGGCGGCGGGCGGTCTCAGGGCGTCGAGGGGAGCGCGTCCAGGAGCGAGCGCACCCGCGAGCCCTGCGTGGCGTCGCGACGCGCGAGATAGGCGGCGCCGTCCTCGCGGGCGCGCACGAGATCGGCGGCGTCGCCGCCGCTGCGCCAGGCCGCGACACCCGTCTCCACCACGCGCACGCGCGCCTCGTCCGTCCGCGGGCTCGCCGGGAAGTCCCGGGTGAAGGAGCGCCACGCCTCCCGCCGCTCCCGCAGCGCGGCGAGCGTCGTGGGCGTCGTCGCGTCCTGCAGCAGGCGGAAGACCTTCTCGTCCGAGGACGAGACGGCGGACGAGACGCGTCCGCCCGCGGCCCCCACGGCCGACTTCTCCCGCACCCCCTCGCCGTCCCGCTTCGCGCCCTCCTCACGCGCGACCTCGTTCGACGCCGCGCCGCGCATCGTCTCAGTGGCGGCGGCGATGGTCGGCGCCTCCACCGGTACCTCCGCGAAGGCCGGAGCGGACTGGCTCTGGAGCGGCGCCTGCTGCTGGGCGGAGGGACCGCCGGGGCCAGCCTTCCGTGCGGGCGGCGGCGCCGGCGCCATCGCCATCGCGGGTGACTGTGCCTCGGCGGTGACGGTCTCATGGATCTTTCGCTCGTCGGCCGGTGCCATCCGCGCCGCCGGGGCCTGCGGAAGCGGAGCGCTCGTCGGCGGACCGTCGCGGCGCGTCGTGCCCTGGTCCCGCAGCTTCGCCTCGAACGGCAGCTCCGCGGAGGGGACTTCCTCTTTGGCGAGGGTGTCCTTGCCGGCCGTCGGCGGCGCGGCGGCCGCCGCCGCCTTGTCCGCTTCCGCGCGCGCGGCCTGTGGATACGTTACCGCCGGCGCGGCGGGTCGAGGCACTGCGGCCATGCGGTTCAACGTGAGGGGAGTGATGACCCCGAGAAGCAGCGCGGCCGCCACGGCCCACGACCACACAGGCGGCCGAAGCGAGCGGCGACGCGGGGATCCCTCGAGACGGCCACGGATCCGGCCAGGGAGCGCCTCGAAATATCCCGGGGGTGCCGCGATCGGAAGCGCGCGCGCCTCGGCGTCCACGGCGCGCAGGAGGTCGAGGCGGGCCGCGCACGCGGAGCAGGCCCGCAGGTGGCCCTCGACGGCTTCGTGCTCCCGCGCCGGGAGCTCCTCGTCGAGGAAGGCGGACAGGCGATCGAGGACGTGCTCGCTCATCCTTCCTCCACGCGGCGGGCGGCCTGGCCGAGGTAGGGACCGAGAGCGACCGCGAGCTTCTCGCGGGCGCGGTGCAGGCGGCTCATCACCGTCCCCACCTGGACGCCGAGGGCGTCCGCGATCTCGCGGTAGGAGAGCTCCTCCGCGGTTCGCAGCACGAACACGGCGCGCTGCTCCTCGGGCAGCGAGAGGAGCGCCTGCTCGAGGACCCGCCGGGCCTCTCCTTCGAGGACGCCGTGAAGGGGATCGGCTCCCGACGGAGCGGGCGTCTCCGCGTGGCCGTCCGGAAGCTCCTGCTCGCGCGCGATCGGCGAGCGGACGTGGTTGATGGCGAGGTTGGCGCAGATGCGGGCGATCCAGGGACCGAACGGCCGGGCGAGGTCGAAGCCCGCGAGCGACTGCCAGGCCCGCAGGAACGCCTCCTGGACCACGTCGTCCGCGAGGTCGTGCCGGCGGAGGATCCGGATCGCCACCGCGTAGGCCCGCCGCTGATAGCGGCGGACGATCTCCTCGAATGCAAAGAGGTTACCCCCCTGGGCCTTTCTCAACAGGTCCGCCTCGTCCCGGCTTTCGGGGCTCATGCGGGCGCCAGACTCATTAACTGTACCCGCAGGGAGCGTCGCCTATTCCGGTGGAGAAAGAAAGCCCCGGGACGAGGGTTGGCGTCCCGGGGCCTCGGCAGGGGAGCAAACCCCTGGTGCTACTCGAGGATGCGGATCACGACCCGGCGGTTCTGGGCCCGGCCGTCCTTCGTCTTGTTGTCCGCGACCGGGTTGCTCTCGCCGTAGGAGATGACGTTGATGCGCGAGAGGGCAATCCCGTGGGTCTTGGCGATGTAGTCCCGCACGGCCATCGCCCGCTCCTCTCCGAGCCGGTTGTTGAAGGCCTCGTCACCGGTGGAGTCCGTGTATCCCTGGATCTCGAAGTAGACTCCGCGGTTCTCGGTCTTGAGCGGGGTCACGGCCTCGTCGATGATCGCCTTGGCCTCGTCGCTGATCTCGAAGTGGTTCACGGGAAAGCGGACCTTGTCGTTGGAGAGGGTCACGGTGTAGATGAGCTTGCCCTTGGCCGCCTGCTCCGCCGCCGTGGCCTTGCTCATGGCCTGCTGGGCGGAGCCCTTGGCGTCGGAGATGCCGGTCTGGGCGTTCTTGTCGACCGAATCGATACGAGTCTCGTTGGCCTGGACGCGCTGCTGCGTCTTCTCGACCTCAGCGCTGACCGCGTCCACCTTCTGGTTCACCTCACCCACCTCGCGCTGCACGTAGGCTTTCTTGGCGCAGCCGGAGAGGGCCAGAGCGACCGCCACGAGCGGCAATACGAAGTGCCTCACGAAGACCTCCTTGGTTTTTCACGCGGTACGGCGTTCGAGTGAATCGATCCTCCCGGCTAGAGCCTCAGGACGGAGGCACGTAGCCGCTGCGGGTGCGCACGACGACCCCTCGGCGCGTGGTGCGCACCTCCACCCGCCGGAACCGCGACGGTCCCGCCGGGGGGTCGTAGCCGAGTCGATACTGGTGCTTGAGCTCCAGGGCGATGCGATCCGCGGCGTCCTTGAGCCCGCGGAAATCGCTCACCCGGAACGACGCCCCTCCCGAGAGGTCGGCGTAACGGGCGAGAACCGTCGACCCTCTGGTGGCCACCCCGGAGTGACTCTTTCCCACGAAGTGCTCCGAGGTGGGGTCGTCGAGGGGGGAGACGACGGAAACGGTGTAGATGGGGACGTCGAGAGCGCGAGAGCGGGCGATCACGGAGTCCGGAGTCTGCAGGCTCGCGGTGTCGATGCCGTCGGTGATCACGACGACCGCCCGTCGCCCTTCGCCATGGCTGGCGAGGTCGCTCGCCCCCTTGTCGAGGGCGTCGTGGAGAGCCGTCGATCCGAAGGGCTGCACGGTGTCCAGGGCCTTGAGGATCTCGTCCTTGTTGCGGGTGAACTGCACGAGGCCGAAGTACCGGCTGTCGAAGCCGGCCAGGGCCACTTGGTCCTCGGGACCCAGCGAGGCGAGGATCTGAACGATGGCCATCCGCGCGCTGGCGGTCTTGAGCTCCTCATTCATGCTCCCGCTGAAGTCCACAAGCAGCAACACCCGTGCCGGGAGCTTCTCGGCCTCAGAGAAGTGCTCTATGCGTTGGGGCCGGCCCTCCTCGAAGACGCGGAGCTCGTCTCTACGCAGGTTTGTGACGGGTCGGCCCTTGCCGTCGACGGCCGTCGCGGACAACACGACGAGGTTGCTGCGCGACGCGAACGTCGGCACCTGCGCCCAGGCTGCCGCGGGGAGGAAGACGAACGCACAAAGTACGCGCAAACCCTTCCTGCAGAGCATGATGCGTGGATCGATCCGGCACTGGTGGGGCCGCCCTGGCACCCTTGTCAGCCGCGTCACTGGCCCGCGCCGGGCGGCCAAGACCAGAAGGCCTATTCTATCAGTGTCTTACCCCTGACACAGGAGCGTGTTCCCGTTTCCTCAGGGGTGCCCCGTTCGGCCCTGGCGGGGCGCTGTCAGCAGGGGACTTGCAAGGTTCTAGCCGGCCTGGAGCGCGATGAAGTAGTCGATCCGCGTCTCGGCGGCCGGGGTCACGTGGTCGAAGAGGATGGCGACGTCCAGAGTGCCCGGCTCGCCCGCCGCGACCCGGACGACCTTGCCTCCGATCTGCAGGGGCCCTCCCGTGCCCGGGAGCTGGAGGACGAGCGCGACGGCGCTTCCCATCTCCAGCCCGTCCTTGATCGCGACGAGCGCGGCGTCCCGGCAGAGGTCCTTGAGGGCGCCCAGGAAGACGTGCTCCCCGCTGCCGAGCTGTACGGGTACGCGGACCTTGAACCTGGGCTGCCGGCGCCGTTCGGCTTCCGCCGTCATAGGACCTTCACCACGATCAGGGTGACGTCGTCCGCGGGCACATTGTCACCCAGAAAGGCCTCGAGGTCCTCGAGCAGGCCCTCGGCGATGCGAGGCGCGGCGAGCGTGCCGAGCGTCTCGAGCGTCGCCATGAGGCGGGCGGTTCCATAGTCCTCGGCCCCGGTGCGCGCCTCCGTGAGGCCGTCGGTGTGGAAGACGAAGACGTCGCCGGCCGCGAGCTCGATCGTGACCTCGTCGTAGGTCGAGCTGTCGAACGTCCCGAGCGGCAGCCCTCCCACCTCGACGGCCGTGCACCGTCCGGTCGCGGCGCGGTAGAGGAGCGGGTAGGGAAGGCCGGAGTTCGAGACGCGCAGGCTCTTGGCCGGGAAGTCGAAGAGCGCGTAGCCGAGCGTGCAGAAGAGCCCCTCGATGCCCCGGCGATTCAGCGTCCGGTTCACGCGCGTCATGAGGTCGGCGGGCGTCCGGCGCTCGAAGGCCCGGGAGCGCACGGCACCCGAGGCGAAGGCGGCGTAGAGCGCGGCGGGAACGCCTTTGCCGGCCACGTCGCCGGTGGACACTCCGAGAATGCCCGATCCCATGTCGTAGAAGTCGTAGAGGTCGCCGCCGAGCTCGCGGGCGGGGCGGAACTGGGCCGAGGCTTCCCAGCCGCGGCCCGCCGGCGACTCTTCTGGGAAGAGCGCTCTCTGGATGTCCCGGGCGATGCGCAGCTCGCGCTGCAGCCGCCGCTCGTTCCGCTTCAACTCCGCGTAGAGCCGCGCGTTCTCGATGGCGATCGCGACCTGGCTGGCGAGCGGGGTCAGGACCTTCACGTGTTCTTCGTTGAACCGGTCGAGCACGGGCGACTCGAGGTCGAGCACCCCCACCACGCGGTCGTTGTGCACGAGGGGCACGACGAGCTCGGAGCGGGCCTCGGGGATGAGGCTCACGTAGCGGGGGTCCTTCCGC
This sequence comes from Acidobacteriota bacterium, assembly GCA_046726955.1. Lineage (GTDB taxonomy): Bacteria > Acidobacteriota > Vicinamibacteria > Fen-336 > Fen-336 > CAVPGH01. The sequence goes on along the minus strand of JBKPBQ010000505.1, from coordinate 883 downwards.
ACGTCCCCCACCCGTACCGGCTGCTTGCTCCGGACCGCCGCTCCCGACAAACCCTCGCTGACCGGCAGCCGCCACTTCTCGCGCGCGGCGCCGAAGTTGATCTGCTGGCGGAGCACGAGCTCCTGGCGATCCTCGTCGAGGAGGAGGATCGCGAAGAAGTCGTAGTCGATCACGCGCCGCACGAGCTCGCCCACGCGCTGGAGCAGGAGGTCGAGGTCGAGGATGGACGCCGTCTCCTTGCCGATCTCGAAGAGCGTCCCCAGGAGGTCCGCGTACCAGCGGGCCTCCCGGTAGAGCGTAGCGTTGTCGATGGCGCTCGCGAGGTGGCCGGCGAGCACCCCGAGCGCGGTCTGGGCGTAGGGCGTGAAGGCCTCGACGTCCGGGCCCTCGATGTTGAGGACGCCGATGAGACGGTCCTTGTTGACGAGGGGGATCGCGAGCTCCGCCTTCACCCCCGGGAACCAGGAGATGTAGCGCGGGTCGGTCGTGACGTCGGGTACGAAGATGGGTTCGCGGGTCGCGGCGGCCGTGCCCACGATCCCCTCCCCCAGCTTCAGCCGGAAGCGGCGAGCCTCCTCCTGGGGATAGCCCTCGACGAAGGCCGGATACAGCCGCCCGTCCTGTCCGGGCAGGAAGATGTCGAGGAGGCGGTAGTCCACGATCCGCCGCAGCTGCGTGGCGATGGCGGGGAGGAGCGTTTCCGGGTCGAGAACGGCGTTGATCTCGCGGACGAGAGGGAGCAGCTCGCCCAGGATCTCGCTCGGCAGAGGAGGGCCAGGCTTGACGCTCTCCACGGGACGCACTCCCGGCCATCGTAACACGGGGGCCCCCGCGGCCTCCGTTGTAGACTAGCCGCGCCGATGGCCATCGAACTGAAGCTGCC
>JBKPBQ010000504.1:0-3589 GCA_046726955.1 Acidobacteriota bacterium | reverse complement strand
AGACGGGCACGCCGAGCTCCTGCGCCTTGTCGAGCTTCGAGCCGGCGTCCTCCCCCGCGACCACCGCCGACGTCTTCCGGGAGACGGAGGTGGTGACGCGTCCCCCGCGGGCTTCGATCGCCGCCTTGGCCTCGTCGCGGGTCATGCTCGCGAGCCCGCCGGTGAGGACGATCTGCAGGCCTCGGAACGACTGCGAGCTGCCCTCGCCCGCCGGCTCGTCCGTCCGCACCCCGGCCTCCTTCAACCGCTCGACGAGACGCCTGTTCGCCGGGCTCTGGAACCAGTCGTGAACGGACCCGGCCACGGTGGGGCCGATCTCGTAGAGGGCGTCGATCTCCTCGACGGTCGCCGCCCCGAGCGCGTCGAGGCTCCGGAAGTGACGCGCGAGGAGGAGGGCCGCCCGCTCGCCCACGAACCGGATTCCCAGGCCGAAGAGGAGTCTCCGGAGCTCGCGGGCCTTGCTCTTCTCGATCTGGTCGAGCAGGTTCTGGGCCGACTTCTCGCCCACGCGCTCCAGGGCGACGAGCTGCTCGAGGGTGAGGTGGTAGAGGTCGGCGAAGTCGAGGACGAGCTTCGACTCCACCAGCTGGTGGACCAGGACCTCCCCCAGGCCCTCGATGTCCATGGCGGAGCGGCCCGCGTAGTGCTGGAGGCGCTGCTCGATCTGCGCGGGGCAGGACGAGTTCGGGCACCGCCGGTCCACCTCGCCCTCCGGCTTGACGAGCTCGGTGCCGCAGACGGGGCAGGTGGCGGGAGGCGACCACGGCTTCGTCCCTTCCGGCCGCTTCTCCTCGACCACCCGCACGACCTTGGGGATGACGTCTCCCCCCTTCTCGATCACGACACTGTCCCCCACCCGCACGTCCTTCCGCGCCACCTCCTCTTCGTTGTGCAGCGTAGCCCGGCTCACCGTGGAGCCGGCCAGGAAGACGGCATCGAGGTGGGCGACAGGAGTGAGCTTGCCTGTTCGGCCCACGTAGCCCTCGATCGCCCGCACCACGGTGGTCGCCTGGCGGGCCGGGTACTTGTAGGCGATGGCCCAGCGGGGGAACTTGGACGTGTAGCCGAGGTCCTGCTGCAGAGCGAAGTCGTCCACCTTCACGACGACGCCGTCGATGTCGTACTCGAGCGAGTCGCGCTTCGTCTGCCACTCCTCGCAGAACCGCAGCACCTCGTCGAGGCCGCGGCAGAGCCGCGACGTCGGGTTCGTCTTCAGTCCCCACGAGCGCATCGCTTCCAGCGCTTCCCACTGGCCGCGGATCGCGACGCCCTTGGCGTGCGCGATCGAGTAGACGTAGATGTCGAGGCCGCGGCTCGCGGTCAGGCGCGAGTCGAGGCTCTTGATCGTCCCTGCCGCGGCGTTGCGCGGGTTCGCGAACGGCTCCTCTTCGGCCTCCTCCCGTTCGCGGTTCATCGCCTCGAAGCGCGACCGCGGCAGGAAGACCTCGCCCCGTACCTCGAGCTCCCCGGGCAGATCCGCCCCCCGGAGCTTGAGGGGTATGGCACGTATCGCCCGTACGTTCGGAGTGACGTCGTCGCCCCTGAACCCATCCCCGCGCGTGACACCTCGCACGAGCACCCCGTCCTCGTAGTGGAGCGCCATCGACAGCCCGTCCACCTTGAGCTCCCCGGTGTAGGCGATCTCGCGCTTGCCCACGATGCGGAAGACCCGCTCCTCGAACTCGCGCAGCTCGTCCTCGCTGTACGTGTTGTCGAGGCTGAGCATGGGCACGCGGTGCGTGAAGGTCGGGAACTCCTCGGACGGCTTCTCGCCCACGCGCTGAGTGGGGCTGTCGAGGGTGACGAGCTCCGGGTGCTTCGCCTCGAGGTCGCGCAGCTCGCGCTCCAGGCGGTCGTACTGCTCGTCGGAGATCTCCGGCGCGTTCAGGACGTAGTAGAGGTGCTCGTGGCGGCGGATCTGTTCGCGCAGCTCGCGCACCCGCGTCCGAGGGTCGGACGCGCTCATCGCTTCTTCGTGCGCGCCGACTCCTCGAGCTGGCGCGCCTCCGCGGCCAGGGTGCCGAGGCCGAAGCCGCGCCAGCGCGAGGCCCGCACCCGGTCGAGGGCCGCCCGCACCTCGGTGTAGGCCACGAGCGCGGCCACCCGCTCCTTGTCTTCGGCGGACCGGGCCACTCCGAGGGCGAGGCTCGCCGCGTCGGCCGCCCAGGGCAGCGGCGCCGCCGCGTCCACCGTCCGCGCCGCCCAGTGACCGGCCTGGCGGACGTGCTCCGCCGGGCGCGCGTCGGAGGCGCGGCTCGCATGCCAGGTCGTCCAGGCGAGCGCCCAGTGGGCCTCGAGGATGCGTGGGGTCACGAGGAGGCCGATCACGAGAAGGACGAGGAGCCCCGAGAGCACGCGTCCCGCGATCTCGACCGCGCGGCGGCCGAGGGAAGGACCCGGGGGCCGCGCGGGCCTAATGGTCGCGCGCGAGTATGAAGTCGGGTAGGATCTCGAGGGCTTCACGGTACGGAGAGCGGTCGAAGGCGAGGAGCTCTCGTCGCGCCATCTCGGCGTACTGCTCGGCGAGAGCGCGGGCTTCGTCGAGCGCCCCGTTCTCCCGGGCCAGCCGCACGATCTCGTCGCGCGAGACCCGCCCGAACCCGCGGTCCGCGAGCACCGTGCGGACCTCGTCGATGCCCGGCCGCCCCGCCTTGCGGAGCAGGAAGATCATGGGGAGGGTGAGCTTGCCCTCGCGGAGGTCGTTGGCCACGGGCTTGCCGAGCGTCTTCTCCTCGGCCGTGAAGTCCAGGAGGTCGTCCACCATCTGGAAGCAGATCCCGAGGTTGAGACCGTAGCGGGCGAGCGCCTGCTCGCGCTGCTCGCCCACCGCGCCGAGGATCGCCCCGATGCGCAGGCAGGCGGAGAAGAGGTCGGCCGTCTTTCTGCAAATCAGGTCGACGTGGTCGGCTTCGGTGACGTCGAGGTTCCCGTTCCTCTCGATCTCCAGGATCTCCCCCTCGATCATGCGCAGCGTCACGTCGGAGAGGAGCCGCAGGATCGGCAGGTTGTCCTGGGAGAGGGCCATCGCCATCGACTTCGTGTACAGGAAGTCCCCGAGGAGCACCGTGATGTCGTTGCCCCAGCGGCTGTTCACGCTGCGCCGGCCGCGCCGTACCGTGGCCTCGTCGATGATGTCGTCGTGGAGGAGGGTCGCCGTATGGATGAACTCCACGACGGAGGCGAGGAGAATGCTGCGCTCGCCCTGATAGCCGCAGAGCCGCGCCCCCAGCAGGAGCAGCGCGGGCCGGATCCTCTTTCCTCCGCCCTCCTGGATGTAGCGGGCGATCTCCGCCACCAGCTTCACGTCGGAGAGCACCTGCGTGCCGAAGACCTCCTCGACCTTCGCGAGGTCGTCCTCGACGAGGGCGACGATCTCCTTGAGGCCGGCGACGCTGCGAGGTTCCACCGGATCCGCGGCGGCCATCCGGCCTACCGGTAGTTCGTGAACTGCATGTCGATGCCGAGGTTCGACGCCTTGAGCGCCTGCATCACGGCCTGCAGGTCATCGCGATTCTTGCCCGAGACGCGCACCTGGTCGCCCTGGATGGCGGCCTGCACCTTGAGCTTGGTGCCCTTGATGATCTTCACG
>JBKPBQ010000503.1:0-11058 GCA_046726955.1 Acidobacteriota bacterium | reverse complement strand
GTCGCGGACGCGCTCGCGAGCACGGGCATGCGCGACGCGGGCTATCGTTATGTGGTCATCGACGACTGCTGGCAGGTCCGCCGCGACGAGGCGGGCCGCATCGTGGCCGATCCCGACCGCTTTGCTTCCGGCATGAAGGCGCTCGCCGATTACGTGCACGGCAAGGGGCTGAAGTTCGGGCTCTACTCCGACGCCGGCACCGGCACGTGCGAGAAGCGGCCTGGCAGCAAGGGCTACGAGGAGCGGGACGCGCGCACCTACGCGGAGTGGGGCGTCGACTACTTGAAGTACGACTGGTGCAACACCGAGGGCCAGGACCCGCACGAAGCGTACGGGCGGATGAGCCGCGCCCTACGGGCGTCGGGGCGGCCCATCGTCTTCAGCATGTGCGAGTGGGGCGGGTCGAAGCCATGGCTGTGGGCGCAGGGGGTCTCGCACCTCTGGCGCACGACCGGCGACATCCTGGACTGCTGGGACTGCAGCAAGCCCTGGGGCGGCCTGGGTGTCGTCCACATCGTCGACCAGCAGGCCGAGCTCCATCCCTACGCGGGCCCGGGCCACTGGAACGACCCCGACATGCTCGAGATCGGCAACGGCGGGCTCACCGCCGCGGAGAGCCGCTCGCACTTCAGCCTCTGGTGCTTGTGGGCCGCGCCGCTCATGGCCGGCAACGACGTGCGCCACATGTCGAAGGAGACCGCCGAGATCCTCACCCAGCCCGAGCTGATCGCCGTGGACCAGGACCCGCTGGGCATCCAAGGCCGCCGCGTCCGCGACGACGGGGCGAAGGAGGTCTGGGTGAAGCCGCTCTTCGACGGCTCGAAGGCCGTCGTCCTCTTGAACCGCGGAAGCGAGGCCGGGAAGATCCGCGTGGCCTTCGAGGAGATCGGCCTCGCCGCGAGCGGCCGCGCCCTCGTGCGCGACCTCTGGCAGCGCGCCGACCTCGGGACGTTCGAGAGGTCTTTCGAGACGCCGGTCGGGGCCCACGACGTGGTCGTCGTCCGGATCGCGCCTGCTCCCTGAGCGTTTGACGCCTCCGCGGCTCGCGGAGCATGGTCGGGCGCGAGGCGGAGGGGGAAGGGGAGCGGATGTGGAGTCGCTGTGCTAAAGAATCGTCTCTGTAGGTGGCGCGCCCGGAGGGATTCGAACCCCCTACCTACTGGTTCGAAGCCAGTCGCTCTATCCGAGTGAGCTACGGGCGCGTGAGGAGGATGGTAGCACTCCGTACGAAAAAGATCCGGGGGGAAGCGTTCGCCTCCCCCCGGTGACGAGGGCCGTCCGCCGCACGGATCAGCCCTGACCGTCGAAGCTTTCGTGTCTCGTCTCGGCGCACCTCCCGGGCCTCGAGCCCCTGAAAATCAAAAGGCCCTTCGAGCTTCTCTCGAAGGGCCTCAGGTCCCGTCGCGGGTTTCGGTCGACTCTAGCGGTCGTCGCTCCCGCGCGCACCGGTGGCCCTGGGCGTACAACAACACATGCCGGCCGGGGTCACGCGGTACCTGAACACGAGTCCACGCTACGGCATACGGGCGGGGGTGTCAAATCGTTCGCCACGATCTGGTGGTTGCCCGCGACCCGCTGAGCTATGATCGGGGCGAATAGCCCGCTGCGGCGACTTCCCGGCCGCAGCCCCCCCGACCTGGAATGAACAACGGACGCGTCGCCATCGTGGCCGGATGCCGGACGCCGTTCGCCAAAGCGGGAACGGTCTACCGCGACTTGACCGCCGTCGACCTGGGGAAGGTCTGCGTGCGCGAGCTCGTGGAGCGCACCGAGGTGGACCCCGCGCTCGTGGGGACGGTCGTCCTGGGCCAGGTCATCCCGTCGGCGAAGGCCCCGAACATCGCGCGCGAGGTCGGGTTGGGAACGGGCCTCCCGCTCGAAATTCCGGCCCACACCGTGAACCGCGCGTGCGCCTCGGCCAACGAGGCGATCGCGGAGGTCGCCTCCGCCATCTTGACCGGGCACCTGGAGTGCGGGATCGCAGGGGGAGCGGAGAGCCTGTCCGACGTGCCCATCCTCTTCCGGAAGAAGATGGCGCAAGCGTTCGTCGAGGCCTCGCGCGCGAAAACCCTGGGCGCCAAGCTCAAGGCCTTCTCGAAGGTGAGGCTCGCCGACCTCGCCCCCGACGCGCCCGCGATCGCCGAGCCGTCGACCGGACTCACGATGGGCCAGTCGGCGGAGAAGATGGCGAAGGAGAACGGAATCACCCGCCAGGAGCAGGACGAGATCGCACTCCGCTCCCACCAGAAGGCGGCGGCCGCCACCGCCGACGGCCGGCTGCCCGCCGAGACCTGTGCCGTGCCCGTCCCCCCGCGCTACGACGTGACCGTGAGGGCGGACAACCTCCTGCGTCCCGACACGTCGCTCGAGGCGCTGGCCGCGCTGCCTCCAGTCTTCGACCGGAAGTACGGGACGGTGACCGCCGGCAACTCGTCGCCGCTCACGGACGGCGCGGCGGCCGTGCTGCTCATGTCCGAGAGCCGGGCGAAAGCGGAGGGCGTGACGCCGCTCGCCTTCATCCGGTCGTGGGCGGTGGCCGCCGTGGATCCCGGCGGACAGCTCCTCATGGGCCCCGCCCTCGCGATCCCGAAGGCGCTCGAGCGCGCCGGCATCGAGCTCTCCGATCTCGACCTCATCGACATGCACGAGGCCTTCGCCGCCCAGGTCGCGTCCAACATCCAGGCCCTCGAGTCGGACGCCTGGGCCCGCGAGAAGCTCGGCCGCGCGAAGGCGGTGGGGAAGGTGGACCGCGAGCGGCTGAACGTCTGCGGCGGCTCGATCGCCATCGGTCACCCCTTCGGCGCGACGGGAGCGCGGATCACGACGACACTCGCGAACGAGCTCAAGCGGCGCAACGGCAGGCTCGGTCTGCTCTCCGTGTGCGCGCAGGGCGGCATGGGCTTCGCAATGGTGCTCGAGCGATGAGCGACGGGAAGGCCTCGGGGCCATGACGGCCGCCCTCGCGGGGATCCGCGTCGTGGACCTCACGCGCTACATCCCGGGCCCCTACTGCACGATGCTGCTCGGCGACCTCGGGGCGGACGTGATCAAGGTCGAGGAGCCGCCCTTCGGCGACCCCGTGCGCGCGGTCCCTCCCGCGGTAGACGGGGAGAGCGCCGCCCACGCCGCCCTCAACCGCAACAAGCGGTCGATGGTCGTGGACATCCGGCAGGACGAGGGAGCGGCAGTGGTGCGTCGCCTCGCCGCCGCCGCCGACGTCTTCATCGAGGCCTATCGTCCGGGCGCGCTCGAGCGGCGAGGGCTCGGGCCGAAGCGGCTCCTCGGAGAGAACCCGCGCCTCGTCTACTGCTCGCTGACGGGATATGGCCAGGACGGTCCACTCGCGGGCCGCGCCGGCCACGACATCGACTACCTGGCGCTCGGGGGACTCCTCGGGACACTCGCCGGCGGGGACGGACGGCCCGTCGTGCCCGGCGCACAGATCGCGGACATGACGGGAGCCTTCCTCGCCACGATCGGCGTCCTCGCCGCGCTGCAGGGCCGGGAGCGCACCGGGCTCGGACAGCACGTGGACGTCTCGATGCTGGAGGGAGTGCTCGCTCTCATGACGGTGCCCGCGGCGCGCCGGCTCGCGGGCGGGGACGAGCCGGACGAGCTGACGGGAACGCACGCCTGCTACAACGTCTTCCGATGCCGTGACGGGCGGTACCTGGCGGTGGGAGCGCTCGAGCCGAAGTTCTGGGAGTCGCTCTGTCGCGCGCTCGGACTGGAGCGGCTCGTGGGCCGGCAGTGGGCGCGCGGCAGCGTTCGCGAAGAAGCTCTCCGGGCCGTCCAGGAGGCTTTCGCGTCCCGGGACAGGGAAGAGTGGCTCAGAGAGCTCGCGACCGTCGATGCGTGCGTGGAACCGGTGCTGGACATCGCGGACGCGTTCGAGCTGGCTCCGGTGAAGGCGAGGTCCGGCGTGACGGAAACGGCGGCCGGACAGGTCCAGATACGGACCGTCGCCTCGCCGATCAGACTGAACGGTACGCCGGTGACGAGGCGACGGTCCCTGACCTTGGGCGAGCACACGTCCGAGATCCTCGAGGAGTTCGGCTATGCCGGGGACGAGATCGCCCGGATGCGCGACGCCGGAGTCGTCCAGTGACCTCCGCCTTCACGCGCGAGCGCGACTCGGACGGCGTCCTCGTCCTCACGCTCGACGTGCCCGGCGAGAAGGTGAACATGATCGGCCGGGGGATGCTCGAGGAGTTCCAGGGGCTCCTCGCCGAAGCCGAGTCCGATCGCACGCTGAAGGGCGTCGTCGTCCGGAGCGGCAAGCCCGACAACTTCATCGCGGGGGCCGACATCAAGGAGTTCGTCGCCATCAAGAGCGCCCTCGAGGGCGAGACGCTGTCGCGCACGGGCCAGGCTCTCCTCGATCGGCTTGCCGCGCTGCCCATCCCCGTCGTGGCCGCGATCCACGGCTCCTGCCTCGGGGGCGGCCTCGAGCTCGCGCTCGCGTGTCGCTACCGCGTGGCCACCGACGACCCCAAGACGGTTCTGGGAGTGCCCGAGATCATGCTCGGCATTCTGCCCGGCGCCGGGGGCTCGCAGCGCCTGCCGCGGCTCGTCGGGCTCGTGACGGGGCTCGACTTGATACTCACGGGAAGGAGCCTCAAGGCCACACGGGCTCTGAAGGCCAGGCTCGTCGACGAGGTCGTGCCTGCACCGGTGTTGCTCGAGGCGGCGAAGAAGGCCGTGGCGGGCCTCGCTTCGGGAAAGGTGACGCCCCGCCCTCTCGGTGTGCCGGTGACCGAGAAGGTCATTCGGCCCTTCATCTTCTACAAGGCGCGGCAAGGGGTGATCGCGAAGACGAACGGCCACTACCCGGCGCCCTTCGAGGCGATCGACGCGGTGAAGCGCGGTACGGCCACGACGCTCGCAGAGGGGCTGCAGATCGAAGCGCGGGCCTTCGGCAAGCTCGCGGTCACGGACGTCTCGCGCGCCCTGGTGAGCGTCTTCTTCGCGACGCAGGAGATCAAGAAGGACGCGGGCTACCCGGACGGCACCCCGACCGTGGAGGTGCGCAAGCTCGGTGTCGTGGGCGCCGGCCTGATGGGCGCGGGCATAGCGGCCGTCGCGGCGGACAAGGGCGCGCTCGTCCGCCTGAGGGACGCGAGCGACGAGGCGGTAGCCCGCGGGCTGCGCGCCGTGCGCGACGTCTTCGACGAGCGGAGCAAGCGCGGAAGCCTCACGCGGCTGGAGGTCCAGAAGCGCATGGACCTGCTGTCGCCCACGCTCGACTACACGGGCTTCCGCCGGGCCGACCTCGTGATCGAGGCCGTCTTCGAGGACCTCGAGGTGAAGCGGAAGGTTCTGGACGAGACGGAGGCCGCCGTCCGCGCCGAGTGCGTCGTGGCCAGCAACACCTCGTCGATCCCGATCCGCGACCTCGCCCGCGGCGCGAAGCGCCCGGAGCGCATCCTCGGCATGCACTTCTTCTCGCCCGTGCCCAAGATGCCGCTGCTGGAGGTGGTGGTGACGCCGGAGACGGAAGCCGAGGCGATCGCCACCGCCGTCCAGTTCGGGCGCCGGCTCGGCAAGCACGTGATCGTGGTCCGCGACGGCCCGGGCTTCTACACGAGCCGCACGCTCGCCCCCTACATGCAGGAGGCGGCCCGGCTCGTGGAGGAGGGCGCGCGGGTGGACGCCGTGGACATGGCGATGCTCGGCTTCGGCTTTCCCGTAGGCCCGCTGACGCTGCTCGACGAGGTGGGCATCGACGTCGGGGCGAAGGTCGCCAAGATCATGCACCATCACTTCGGCGACCGCATGGCCCCGCCCCCGGCGATGGCGAAGGTCATCGCCGACGGCCGGCTGGGACGGAAGAACAAGAGGGGCTTCTACACCTACGACGGCGGCAAGAAGCACGTGGACGAGACGGTCTACGCGCTCCTCCCCGGCGCGGGCGCGCGGCGGGACTTCCCGGCGCGCGAGATCCAGGACCGGCTGGTCTTCGCGTTCCTGAACGAAGCCGTGTACTGCCTGGAGGAGGGCATCCTCCGCTCTGCGCGCGACGGGGACGTCGGGGCGATCTTCGGCCTCGGCTTCCCGCCGTTCCTCGGCGGGCCGTTCCGGTACCTCGACCACCTCGGCGCGCGGTTCGCGGTGGAGATGCTGGAGCGGCTGCAGAGCCGGCACGGCGAGCGCTTCCGGCCCGCGCCCGTCCTGAAGGAGCTCGCGCGCGAGAACTGGAGCTTCCACAGCCGATGACCGTACGGGGAGGACGGGAACCGCATTGAGCCGGAACGGCAAGATCCTGCGCACGCCGCAGCGCCTGCCGGGCGCCCACGTCGTCGCCCGGCGCTTCAAGCCGCTGCTCGGCAAGCGCCGCACGCTCGAGAACCTGCCGATCCTCACGCAGGCCCACGCCGCCTACACGGGGCTGCGGCGCAGCGCGCGGGCCATTCGCGGACGCGGGGCCAACATCTTCACGCAGTGGGTGGGGGACCCGGACGCGCTCGGCAGCGCGATCCTGCTCGAGGCGATCCTCGCCGAGCTCGGGGCCAAGGAGGTCCGCATCCTCACCGGCAGCCTCGGGCATCCCCAGAACCGCAACATGGTCGAGCGCTGCGGCATCAAGCTCTACGACCCGAACACGGAGCGATTGCCCCGCGGCCTCGCCTGCATGGTGGACACCTCGCCCCCGCTGGGGATGGCGAGCACCGGCGGGGTGAAGCCGGTGAAGGACTTCTTCTTCGTGGCCGACCACCACGCGGATCCCGACGAGGTCGAGGAGGACTGCCGGGCCCGCGGCGTGAAGCGGGTCAGGCTCGCGTTCGTGGGCATCCCCATCGGCTCCACGTCCGCCTTCATGGCCGTAATCGCGTCCGCCTTCGGGATCCTAGACCAGCTGAGCCCCGCCAACCGGGCCGCGGCCGCCCTCGGCATCTACACCGACACGAGCGCGCTCCTCCACGGGGCGACGCCCCTCGACTTCAAGATGTTCGAGGTCCTGACCCGCGACGAGGAGACGCAGGAGATCGTGGACGACCTGCGCGACTACCGCGTGCCTCCGGAGTGGAACGTCTACCGCGGGGCCGCTTTCCGCTACCAGGAGGTCACGGGTGCGGTGCGGATCGCCCCCATCGGCTTCGTGCGCGAGGCCCACCGCGACGTGATCGCCGAAATCGCGAGCGAGCTCTTGCGCGTGGACGGGACCTCGATCGCGATCGCCATCGCGGTCACGCCGCGGGGGACGGAGGTGAGCGTGCGCGCCGACAGCCGGCTGCTCGGCTTCGACCAGCCCCGCATCGTGCGCGTCATCGACTACCTGCTGGGATCGGCCTTCCCCGGCGTCTCCGGCTTCAAGCACGACCGCCGCCCGCCGCACCGCGTGGAAGGCGGCGCGTGCGTGCCGCTGCTTCCGGAGCAGAAGGAGCACTGGCGGCTCGATGCCGACGCGCCCATCGGCGGGGACGGGCCGATGCTCGAGCACTGCCGCGACTGCGCGCGCGTGCTCATCGCGGGGCTGCGGGACCTCGAGCGCCTCCAGCCCGGCGACACGGAGGGCCTGCTGCGGCCGGCCCCGGCCGTCGTCGCCGCGGACACGGGAGCGGCGCGGGAGGAGGCCTGACGTCTTCTCCGCGGCCAGGGGGCCGGAGCGCGCGAGCGAGTGCCGCGCGCCCCTGCCGGCACACGACTTCAGTTACGAGCCATCAGTGCTCGAAGAGCCCGTCGAAGCCCAGGATGTCGAGCTGGGCGAGAGTCGGGATCGCCTGGAAGCACTCGCGCGCGAGCTCGACCCGTGCCTCGCGGACGAGCAGCTCCTCGAGCTTGTCCATGAGGGGCAGGAGCATCGTCACGTCGGAGATCGCGTAGCGCACCTGCTCCGGGGAGAGGACGGGCGCGTCCCAGGCGGTGTGGCGGGCCGCCTTGTCCATCTCCACGTCGAGGAACTCCAGCAGGTTGTCCTTGAGGCCGTGGCGGTCGGTGTACGTCCGCACGAGCTTGCTCACGGTGCGCGTGCAGTAGAGCGGGGCCACCTCGATCCCGAGGTAGTGGCGCAGCGCGGCCACGTCGAACCGCGCGAAGTGGAAGACCTTGAGGACCCGCGCGTCCTCGAAGAGCCGCTTCAGCCGGGGGGCGCGCTCGGCCGCCGCGCGCGGATCCAGGCGCGGGATCTGGACGAGCGCGGCCCGCATCTGCCGATTGCAGAGCTGGACCACGCACAGCCGGTCGCGGATGGTGACGAGGCCCATCGTCTCCGTGTCCACCGCGACCTCGCCGCCCTGCAGGAAGGCCTGCAGCAGCTCCTCGGTCAGGTCGCCTTGGACGATCTCCGGCGTGACATCGGGCGGGCTCTGGGGCATTGCCTCTCCTGAGGGTCGGGAAAATGGTAGCATCCCTCGCCGGCTCCAACAGTTTGGGCTCGCCCGGCGATTCCCTCCGGGCATAAACTACGACTCCGTGGTTCCCTGGGTCGCGATCTCGCTGCTCGCCAGCGGTGCGGGCACGCCGGTGGCCGCCAACTGGTATGCGGTCCCGGCGCCGGGAGGAGTCGCGAACCTCGCGAGGTCGGCAGGTTTGCAAGGCGATCTCCCGCGCTGGCGCGCGCTCTTCGAGATGACGCGCAAGCTGCATCCCACGTACGGCGAGATGGCGGGGGCGACGCGCGCCCTCAAGGACGTCGCCTCCTACCTCGACTCCTTGACCACCGAAGGCGGCGCCCCGGCCGGCGACCTCTCGCCGGCGGCTCGCGCCTCGTCCGCCGACACGGTCCCCCTGCCGCTCGCTCCCGAGATCTGGCGGCGCAGCCTCTTCCGCCAGGCTCCGTCCGACGAGGCGGTCGTCGCCGCCCTCTTGCGCTCCCGGCCGGCGTCGCTGCTCTATCGCGGCCTCGTCCAACTCGACGAGGAGACGCTCGCCTACGTGGCCCAGCACGGCGACATCCTGAGCGACCTCGCGAAGGTCGAGCTCGACGCGTTCTCCGTCTTCGCGGGGAGCTTCCGGGTCCGGAACGGCCGGGTGGAGGTCCCGGGAGGCGACGAGGCGACGGCCCTCTGGGAGAGTGCTCTCGGGGAGAAGGCGTCGCGGCCGGCCCGGTTCCTGCAGAAGCTCGCGACGCGCGACTCCGGCCGCCTCTTCTTCTTCTACGACGCCGTGGACGCCCTCGATCCCGTGCGACAGCGCTTCGCGCTCGGACTCGAGCCGTCGAGCCGTGCGGGCGAGGGCTTCCGGACCGTACGGGACGCGTTCTCACGGGAGCCGACCTGGTGGAAGCCGGGCTGGGGCAGCTTCAGCCGGTCCCTGGTGGACGCGGGACTCGTCCTGCGGGAGATCCGCGTGCTGCCGAACGGAGAGATGGCGCCCCCGGCCCGCCGCGTGTTCTGGCGCGCCGTGTTCGGCGAAGGCCCGCCCTCGGAGAAGGAGCCGGGCCTCGCCGACGCGCCCTACCTCGTCCACCGGATCGCCACCGGACAAGTGGACGTGCGCCGTGTGCGTCTCGACCAGCTGATGTTCGCGCAGCGGGTCTTCGCCGACGCCGCACCGGCCACGGTGGGGGACGCGGTGACGGCCGTCCAGGCGATCGAGAACCATCCCGCGCTCGTTTACATGCTCGAGCGGATGGGCTTCCGGGATCCCACGCTGTACGCGGAGGCCGTGCGCTCGGCCCGGCGGTTCGACCGCCTGGCCGGGGAAGCCCAGGCGCGCGCCCTCGCGCAGTTCCAGGGGGCTCTCCTCCTCCTCGACCGCGCGCGATTCCGGCGCACGATCGATCTCGTGACCGCGGAGAGCCTGGTGCGCTGGCTGCTCGCGGTGCCCGTCACCCAGGAGGGCGATTTCGAGGGACGTCTCGCCGCCTGGCTCGCCGACTCCGCGCTGCCCGTCCTCGCCGAGGCGGTCTACGGCGGGGAAGCACCGGGCTCGGCGGAGGTGGTCGTGGGACGCGCGATCAGCGGGGCCGTGCTGCCACGGGGAGGCGAGCCTCCGCCCTTCGAGTGGGAAGGGCTCTACTACCACGCCGACCCGGCGCTCGCGGAGCTCGAGAGGTTCGAGCGCGTGCGCGAGCGGTCGGGTGGAAACTCGCTCGAGCCGGTGCTCGCCTTCTGTCGCGCCGCGCGAAGCAAGGAGCCGCTCGCCGGGCGTCTCGAGGAGCTGCGTGCGCTGGCGCGCGAGCTGGGCCCGCCGTCGTTCCCCGAGACGCTCGCCGAGCCGCCGCCTCCGCGCGAGGTCGTGGAGGACGCGGCCCGGGAGGCGGGCAAGGGTGAGGACAAGTCGAACGCCCGTCTCGTCCGCGAGGGCGATGGGCTGCTCGCGGACGCGCTCCTCGCCATCGCCTACGCCCCGCACCTAGGCGACGACCCCGGCGAGGCGCTTCCCGGAGGCAGCGTCGCTCGCCGCCATGTCTTTGGCGCCGCGGCCTGGCAACTGGCCGGCGAGAAGATCGCGCCCGGGCAGCGCTGGCACGTCGAGGGCGCGCTTCCGGGCCTCGACCTCGGGCTCGCCCGTCTGCAGCTCCGCCGGCTCAGCCCCGAGGTGCCGTCGCGCCCGCCCGGCATCGACACCCGCACGCGTCTCGCCTTCGCCCAGGGCGCGGCCCTCCTGAACGCGATGGAGCTCGACGACAGCGGCCGCGACGCGGTGGCGGCGGCGATCCGGCGCGGCCGCGAGCGCGAGCGCCAGCTCCGGGACGACCCGGAGATGCTCCGCGCGGCGGCCCGCGAGGCGCGGCTGGACGCGTTTCGGACCTCGGTCCTGCCCTTCGTCGTCTCGCAGGATCGGGGCGCTCTCCCCGAGTTCTTCTCGCTGGCCGAGCTCTTCCGGCTGGGCGCGCCGGAGAGCGGATGCGCCGACGCCTGGGGAGCGCCTGCGGTCGCGGAAGGCGGCGGCTGGCGGCTCCGGATGCCGCCGCGGTCGGTCGAGGACTTCGCGGGCATGCGCCTCGACGACCTCATGGCCGCGCGGCTTCCCGACCTCGCCCTCCGGGCCGCCGCCGATCTCGCCTCGCGACGCCTGCCCGCGGCGCTCGCTCCGGGGCTGCTGACGTACGTGATCACGGACCTCGCGGAGGAAGTGGAGCCGATCGCCCACGACGACTGGCTGGCCCTGTCG
>JBKPBQ010000502.1:0-9887 GCA_046726955.1 Acidobacteriota bacterium | reverse complement strand
GTCCCCGGGACGATGGCGAGCCGCGCGGACTCGAAGCGCAGCGCGACGGTCGAGCGCGCCGGGTCGTCGTCGAGGACCGCGATCTGGCCGTCCGCGACGGGGGCCTCGATCTCGTGATCGTGGCCCAGGAACTTCACGAGGCCGGACCGACCGAGGTGGAGTCGCACGTGACTCGCCGCCGGGTCGACCGCATAGATGGCCTTCTCGGGCTCGAGGCTCCCGGCCGCCGCGGCGAACGCCAGGAGCAGGACGAGCGAGCGTGCGAGCTGCGCGAGTGTGGTCATATCCTGCCTCAATGCACGCGATAGCTGACGAGCACGCGGCCGTTCAGGAAGCCTTCATTGGCCGACGTGGTCGAGGGCGGTCGCGCGACCGACAGCCAGGAGTAGAAGAGCTCGCCGGTGACGCGAAGGCGCTTCGTGGCCGCGAACGTCAATCCCGCGGTCGCGGAGAGCGTGGTGCCGCTCGTGAGCTGGACGGTGTGGTCCTCGACCCGCCCGTCGGAGTAGTCGGCGTTGACGTGGAACTCGAGGTCCATGTAGCTGAGGCCGATCCCGGCATAAGGCTTGAGCCGCGATCGGCCGTCGTAGCCGACGACGAGCTCGAGCCCCGCGACCTTCTGCCGGCTCTCGTCGTCCGACGGACGGACGCACCGGAAGGGGTTCGCCAGGATGTCGTCGCCCGCCGCGACCTCGCCGGCGCTGCAGGTGACGTCCGCCCGGATCGTGCCGATCTGGCCGTAGGCGCGGAGACCGAGCCGCCACGCGCGCGAGAGCAGGAGCGGCTTGCCCAGCGCCAGCGCGAAGATGTTCGGCGTCGCGCCGCCCCGCTCGATGGGCGGCGTGTAGGCGAGCTCGAGAGCCACGCCCTTGCCGAGACCCACGCTGCCCCGGACACGGCCGAAGTAGGACGTCTTGTTGACGTCCTCCAGCTTCGTCCCGGCGAAGCCGATCAGGCGCTCGGTGTCGGTGAGCTGGGGCACGTAGCCGCCCTCGAAGCCGAGCTCGACCGCACCCGCGGTCCGCTCCTGCGGGACGCCCATGCCCGAGAGGAGCGCAAGCGAGGTGTAGTACTTCATGCCCCAGGACTCTGGCCGGTCGAAGTCGAGCCTCTCGGTGTCGGTAACGACGAGCTGGGCGCGAGCAGGGGCGGGCGCAGCGACGACGAGCGCGAACGCCAGCGAGAGGGGAGGTACGAATCGTCCGAGTGTCATCGTTCGCTCCGCCCCCGCCCTCGACAGGGCAAGACACGTGCCTCGCCGGCGCGGCACGGTGGCCCTTGCCCGACAACGACATCGATCGCGAGGCGATTCGGTCGTCAGCCGCGCGCGAGCGGACCGGCGCAAAGTGCGCCTTTAGGCTCATCGGTGGCTACTGGGCTGCCGCGGCCGAGCGCTCCGGCTCGACGACGATCGTCATCTTCATTCCCCCGTGCCCGGCGCCGCAGAAGTGGTCGCAGATCGTCGTGAAGCGCCCGGCCGCCTGGGGCGTGACGACGACCTCCGTCGTCTTGCCGGGCTCGATCACCTCGTCGATGCCCAGGGGCTTCGCGAAGAAGCCGTGGGTCACGTCGTCGCTCGTCAGCCGCAGCTTTACGGTTTCGCCCGCCTTGAGAGTGATCTCGCGGGGGCTGAACTCGAAGCGCTTCGCGGTTATGGCGATGACCCTGGGCTCCTCGGCGGCCCGCACCCTGCTGCCCCCGAGGCCCAGACCCGCGACCAGGACCACGAGGGCCGCACCCGTTCCCGACACTGTCAATGCACGCATTCGTTTCCTCCTTCTGCTTTCTGGCCGTCGCTCAGAGCGACGGGGTCTTCAAGAACTGATGGAACCCCTCCGTCCCGGACAGCTCGCGCGCGTCGAGCGAGATCTCGCGGGCGCTCAGGACGGCTCCTTTGGCCCCCGCCGCGGCGTCGACCTGCCGGATGCCGAGGTTCTTGAACGGCTCGGCCTTGTCGAACGGGACGGCCTTCCTGTCTTCCGTGGTCCGGGGATCGGGGAACGCGAAGCAGAGCGAGCGCGCCGCATAGTGTGTGGCGTGTCCCGCCGTCTGCTCGTGCTCGCGATGGATGTGGCCGTAGAGCACGGTGACGTTCTCGTAGGGCGAGAGGAGGTTCATCACGTCGTCGCCGTCGCTCGTGAACCACTCCCAGTCCGGCCGCAGGTCGAAGAGCGGCCGGTGCGTGAAGACCACGATCGGCGCGGTCTTCGGAAACCGCGCGAGGTCCTTTGCCAGCCAGGCCCTCTGCTCCGCGCCGACCTCGGGCTTGGCGCGCGAGACGTTGTCGAGGGCGACGAAATGGAATCCCTTGTGGTCGAAGGAATAGAACGTCTCCCCGAACACGCTCCGGTACAGCTCGCCGCCGTCGAGTCCCGCGTCGTGCTCGCCGGGGACGTGATAGACCTTCGGCACCCTGAGGCGCTCCGCGATCTCGCGGAAGCGCTGCATCCGGGCCGCGTGCTCGCCGGTGTTCTCCGTGTCGTGCGTGAGGTCGCCCGTGAAGAGCACGAGGTCCGGACCTGGCGTGAGGGAGTTCACGACCTCCACCGCGCGCTCGAAGGCCTGCGTCCCCAGCGCTCCGTCCCAGCCCACGTGCGTGTCGCTGAGCTGGAAGACGCGGAACGGCGCCGGCCGCTCGCCGTTCTGCCGCCCGAGCTGGCGGGCCAGCTCGGCTCCCTCGGCGCCGCCGACGAGACGCGGCGCCATCGTGTAGAGCGCTCCCACTCCGAGCGAGACGCCGGATACCGTCAAGAACTTCCGTCGATCCATCGCCTGCCTCCTCGCGAGCACCGGCTCGCTTCACTGCTCTGGACCCGCGAGGTGACGCCGATATTCCCCGGCCCGCGGCCACGGCGAAGGGTGGAATAAGATGGCTCCGCGCCTGGTCTTGCCAATGGGGGAACGACCAGGCGTGGGCAACGGAGCTCTTTGGACGATCCAGAGGCGCAGAGGCGGTTCGAGGCCCTCGTCCTGCCCCACCTCGACGCCGCCCACAACCTCGCGCGCTGGCTCCTCCGTGGGGAGGCCGACGCGCAGGACCTCGCCCAGGACGCGATGCTCCGGGCGCTTCGCTTCTTCGACGGCTTTCGCGGCGGCGATCCGCGTGCCTGGCTTCTGAAGATCGTGCGGAACACGTGCTACACGTGGCTCGCGAGCGCCCGGAACACGAGGGCCGAGGAGGAGTTCGACGAGGAGCTCCACGTCGTGGCCGAGGCGACGCCCGAGTCCCTGGCCATCGCCGCCGCGGACCGCGAGCGTCTCAGCCGCGCGCTCGAGGCGTTGCCGCCGCGCTCGCGCGAGGTGCTGGTGCTCCGTGAGCTGGAGGGCTGCTCCTACAAGGAGATCGCCGAGATCACGGGAGTGCCGATCGGCACCGTGATGTCGAGCCTCTCCCGCGCGAGAGCTCGGCTGCAGCAGGAGCTCGGCGCCCTGGGCAGGAGGGAAGATCCATGAGCTGCAGCCAGGCGCAGTGGCTCCACGGCTACTTCGACGGCGAGCTGGACGCCGTGCGGGCCGCGGAGTTCGAGGCCCACCTTCAGTCGTGCGCCGTCTGTGCCCAGGCCCTCGCCGCGCAGCAAGCGCTCCGCGGCGCGCTCGCCGCCGCCGACCTGTACGCGAAGGCGCCGGCGTCGCTCCGGTCGAGGGTCCGGGCCGAGCTTCCCGGGCCGCGAGCGGCAATGATCGCGCGCCCCGTCCTCTGGCGTGGCCTGGCCGCCGCGGCGTCGCTCGTCCTCGCGGTCGGCCTCTGGCGCGCGGTCCCGGCGTGGCGCGGCGAGGCCACGGAGCGGGAGCAGGCGCGGCAAGTCCTCGACGCTCACCTGCGCTCGCTCCAGCTCACGCATCTCACCGACGTCGCTTCGAGCGACCAGCACACGGTCAAGCCCTGGTTCGTGGGCAAGCTGGACTTCGCTCCCGACGTCGTCGACCTCGCGCAGGACGGCTTCCCGCTCGTCGGGGGGAGGCTCGACGTCGTCGGCGGTCGGTCGGTCGCCGCCCTGGTCTATGGGCGACGCAAGCACGTCATCAACGTCTTCGTCTGGCCTTCCGAGGAGCCGGACGCGGCGCCGCGGTCCGGCGGCGAGCGCGGGTACGCGTGGATCCGGTGGACGAGGAAGGGGATGGCTTTCTGGGCCGTGTCCGACGTCGCGGCTTCCGACCTGGAGGAGTTCGCGCGGCGGCTGTCGGCTTCTTGACGGCTCTCACCCTCCCGCTCCGGCCGCCTCCGCAGAAGAACCGTTCGCCGCCATCGGACTCGAGGCCCGAAACATTCACTCCGGGCGGCATGTCGAGCCTCTCCAGGACCTCTCCCGTTCGAGGATCGACTCGCCGCAACTCGCTTTCGTCGCCTTCCCAGGTGGCGTGCCAGAGCTGTCCGTCGACCCACGTCACCCCGGTGACGAAGCGGTTCGACTCGATCGTGCGCAGGATCGCCCCGGTCTGGGGATCGACTTGGTGGATCTTCCGATCGCGATACTGGCCCACCCAGAGCGTCCCCTCGGCCCACGCGAGCCCCGAGTCGCCGCCGCCCCCGGGCGCCGGGATCGTGGCGAGCACACGGCCAGTCTTCGGGTCGATCTTCTGGATGCGATCCTCGGCGAGCTGGAACAGGTGCCGGCCGTCGAAGGCTGTTCCCGCATGCGCGGCGACGGGGATCGAGCGTCGGACCTTGCCGCTGGCGGGATCGAAGGCGTTCAGCGTTTCGCCGGCCGCAAACCAGACGCTCTGGCCGTCGTACGTGACTCCGTGCACGTGGTCGACGCCCGGAAAGGGCCCATACTCCCGGACGATCGCGGCGGGTGATCGACGCATGCCTCCATCCTAGTCGCTGGGCAGGGGAGCGGGGAGCAACAAGGTCGTCGCGAATCCCGGTATGGGCGGAGTCAGCCAGCGGCGAGCTCGACCGCGGCCGAACGACTGCACCTTTCCGGCGGCCGCGAGCGCGTCGAGCGCGCGCTGCGCGGTGCGTTGGCTGGCCCCGAGCGCGAGCGCGAGGGCCGAGCTCGACCACGACTCGCCGTCGGCGAGGAAAGCGAGCACGGCCCCCTGGTCCTCCTCGACGGGCCGTGCCAGCACGACGACCTCGCTTGTGTGGCGCGGGGTCAGCGCAAACCCTCGCTTCGTGGCGCTCACGCCGGCCAGCGTCCGAAGCACCGCGCGAAGGCGTCCGACCTGGACACGGAGGCGCGCGCGATGCGAGTCGTCGGCTCGCTGGGCGCCGAATGCCCGGGCCACGAGCAGGTCCCTGGGCGCGTCGTCCGGCCAGGCTTCGCCCAGCGCGCGTGCGAGCGCGAACAAGACGGGACGTCGTGCCAGGGAGACGACCGTGCCGGCATCACGCACGACATGACGGCACGCGTCCACGACGAGCGCTTTCGAAGCCAGCAACGCTTCGACCCCCTCGAGCCGGAGCGGCCGCTCCCCGCCCTTTGCGATCAAACGTGCGGCGGGCGTGTCCAGGACGCGGAGCGCGCTTTCGACCTCGGCCGTCAGGGCGGGGATGCGGGCGTGGCGGGCCGCGCGCTGGGCCCGGACGAGCGCCGCCCGAGCCGCCTTCGTCCTGAGGCGCCGTATCGCGATCCCGGCGACCACCAGCTCGTGCGCGGTCCTCGACGGGGGCGGAAGGAGCGCGGGATCCAGCTGAGCGAGGGCACGCTCGGCCTCGTCGATGCGCCCGATCAGGAGGAGGCGCCGGGCCTCCAGGTACCGGGCGTGCGCGGCGTTGGCCTGGTCGCCGTGCTCCTCCAGCGTCGCCCGAGCCGCGTCGAGCGCCTTCGCCGGCCAGCCCAGGTCGCGCGAGGCGAGTGCCACCTCGGCTTCCGCTACGACGCACCGCGCGCGGGCCACGGCCTCTTTCGGACCGAAAGCACGCTCGGCACTTCGCAGGAGGGCCTTCGCCCGCGGGAGATCGCCGAGCTGGGCCATGGCGATGCCCCGAAGCGCGAGAGCGGGCGCGTCGGAGCGGAGCGCGACCCGCTTCAGGGCGCCCAGGGGATCACCCGCGACGAGGGCACGGGCCGCGGCGGTGATCAGGGAGTCCATCGGAATCCCGCCAGACTTGTCACTCCCATCGTTCGAGACCTGGGCCTAGATTTATCTCATGAGGGGTACACGCAAGGAGTGGCTCGCCGCCCGGCTCGAGCTCCTCGAGAAGGAGAAGGAGCTCACGCGGCGCAGCGACGAGGTGGCGCGGCTCAGACAGGAGCTGCCGTGGGTGCGGATCGAGAAGGACTACCGTTTCGAGACCGACGAGGGGAGTAGCTCGTTGGCCGACCTCTTCCGGGGGCGCTCGCAACTCCTCGTCTACCACTTCATGTTCGGGCCGGACTACACGGCGGGGTGTCCGTCCTGCTCGGCGATCGCGGACGGGTTCAACGGCTTCGCCGTCCACCTGGCCCACCACGACGTCATGCTCTGGGCGGTGTCGCGGGCGCCTCTGGCGAAGCTGCAGGGATACAAGCGGCGGATGGGGTGGACGTTCCCGTGGGCGTCCTCGTTCGGGACCGACTTCAACGCCGACTTCAGCGTGGGGTTCACCCCCGAGCAACAGCGCGAGGGAGGCATCGAGTACAACTACCGGCGGGAGGCGCCGCCGAAGTTTCGCCCAGGCCAGGGCTCCTCTGTCTTCGCCGCCATGTCCGGAACCGACGCGGCCACGTACACCCGTGAGAGGCCAGGTATGAGCACCTTCGCGCGCGAGGACGGCGTCGTCTATCACGCCTATTCGACCTATGCGCGCGGGCTGGACGGCCTCTGGGGAATGTACCAGTGGCTCGACCGCGCCCCCAAGGGACGGAACGAGACGGACCTCTGGTGGCGTCGCCACGACGAGTACGAGAAGCGTTGAGCGGATGTTGTGAGTGCCGTGACGCAGCTCGCGGGACGGGAGGGGTCAGGACGCATGGCTTCCGAGCGAGCGTTCCTCGGTGCCTCGGCGCTCGTCTTCGCCGCCAGCGCGGCGGTGACGATCGCCTGGTGCGGGTCCATGTCGGCGATCGGCGGGATGCCGATGCCGGGCGGCTGGACGATGTCGATGGCGTGGATGCGGATGCCTGGGCAGACGTGGCCGGGCGTCGCGGCCTCGTTCCTCGGCATGTGGGTCGTGATGATGGTGGCCATGATGCTGCTGTCGCTGGTTCCGATGTTGAGGCGCTACCGCCAGGCCGTCGGCAACGGCGGCGACACAGGCCTCGGTCGGCTCACTGCGCTCGTGGGTGTCGCGTACTTCTTCGTCTGGACGCTGTTCGGACTGGCCGCCTTTCCGGTCGGCGTCGCGCTGGCGGCGGTCGAGATGCGGGAGGCGGCGCTCGCGCGCGTCGCTCCGATCGCGGTCGGCGTGGTCGTCCTCGGCGCAGGCGCGTTCCAGCTCAGCGCGTGGAAGGCGCGTCAGCTCGCCTGCTGCCGGGAGTCACCCGGACGCGGCTCTTCGCTGGCGGCAGATGCCCGCACGGCCTGGCGACACGGACTGCGTCTCGGCCTTCACTGCTGTCGATGCTGTTCCGGCCTGATGGCGATCCTCCTCGTCATCGGGGTCATGGACCTTCGCGCGATGGCCGTCGTGGCGGCCGCCATCACGGTCGAGCGTCTCGCACCGGCCGGTGAGCGCGTCGCGCGAGCCGTCGGAGGCGTCGGCGTAGGGGCGGGTGTGTTCCTGATCGCGCGCGCGGCGGGGCTCGGATGATGCCGGCCTGCTCTAGGGACGGAAGAAGTCTGCTCCCCACACGAGCATGCCCCCGAGATGGCCGGCGAGACCGATGAGCGCGGCGGAAGCGAACAGCACCGCCTGGTAGACGGAGAGGGCACGTCGGGACCCCGTGTCGAGACGCGCCGAGGCGATGGCCGCGGCGATGGCCGCGACGGCGCTCGACACTCCCATCCAGCGGTGCCACTCCAACAGGCGGCCGGCTTCGACGAAGGACGCGGACGTCAGGTCCCACCCGGCGACGGCCGTGACGGCGGCCATCACCGCCCCCGCTCGGACGTTGGCGACCGCCACAGTGCGGAACGATGCGCGGCGCGTGACGATCGCGAGAAGCTCGCCGACCGCGGCCGCGAGCACCAGACCGATCGGGAAGTGAAGGAGCAGCGGATGAAGCTTTCCGATCCGCGGCATTGAGCTCGCTCTTTCTGCCCCCGCTCGACAGGACCGCGGATGGGGAAGGGAAATTCCGTGTCGGGCCGTCCGCGCCGAGCGGCCGGGCGCAAAGTGCGCCTTAAGGCGCACCGGGGCCAGGAGACACGTTCGGTCGTAACCCTCTCACCCGAATGCGCGGACGGCAGCACGACGTCCGGGCACGCGGCTTGCCCACTCGCGTGGTGTCGGGGGCATTCGGAACGAGGTGATAACCGTGACCGTCTCCAGTTTCTCCCGCACTTCGGGTCTCATCGCAGGCTGCCTGGCTGCGCTGCTGCTCAGCAGCTGCGGCGGCAACTCGTCGTCGCCGACGTACCCTGGTCCTCAACCCACGCCGGTTCCCGCGCCGACGCCGACGCCCACTCCGGCGCCGGAGCCGAACCCGACGCCGGTTCCAACACCCACACCGGCGCCGACACCGACGCCGACTCCGGTACCCACTCCCACCCCGACCCCGCAGCCGACGCCGACCCCGACACCAACTCCGACGCCCAGCCCCACGCCCAACCCGAGCCCCATCGTGATCAACATCGTGGCCGAGAACGGCAACATGTCCTTTTCCCCCGCCACCGCCAACGTGCAGGTGGGCCAGCAGGTCCAATGGCACAACGTCGACAACATCACGCATACCGCGACCCAGGACGGCGGCGGCTTCGACACCGGCCTCGTCCGTCCCGGAGCCACGAGCGCTCCGATCACGGTGACCACCGCGGGCACGCTCAGCTACCACTGCGAGATCCACCCGAGCATGGTGGGCGCCGTCGTCGTCAGGCCCTAGTTGCGATCCATCGGTAACCGCGGGGCCACCGGCGCACCGGTGGCCCCGCAAGAGGCACGGCCATGGCACAGCGCAGCGTCGAGCTGCTGATCGGGCGGCTGGTGACGGACGAGGAGCTGCGTCGGCTATTCGTCGCCGATCCGTTCGAGACTCTTCGACGGGAGCAGCTTCGCGGCTTCGAGCTGACCGGGGCCGAGGTCGAGGCCTTGCTCGCCTCTCCGCTCTGGCTCTGGGAGCGCCTGGCCGCGGCCCTGGACCCTCGCCTGCAGAAGGCCAGCCTGAAGCACGCCTGACCGGAAGCGAATCGACGAGCGCGAGGAGTATGCTCGTTGCTCGTTCTCCTGGCAGGGCGACGAGCCCGGGAGGGAGCCATGAGCGAGTACCCCAGCTTCGATCTGGCGGGGCGGGTGGCCCTCGTGACGGGCGCGGCGCGGGGGCTCGGCGAGTCCATCTCCCGGGCGCTCGCCCACGCGGGCGCGGACGTGGCGCTCGGGCTGCGCGATCTCGGCACGGGCCAGGGACCGGCGCAGGCCATCGAAGCCCTCGGACGCAAAGCGCTGCCCCTGCAGATGGACGTGACCCGCCTCGACCAGATCGAGAGCGCGGTCCAGGCGACGGTCGCGCGCTTCGGCCGTCTCGACATCCTCGTGAACAACGCCGGCCTCGGTCCCGAGAACCCGGCGGAGGCGGTGCGCGAGGAGGACTTCGACCTCACGCTCGCCGTGAACCTCAAGGGGACGTTCTTCGCCAGCCAGGCCGCGGGCCGCGTCATGATCAAGCAGGGCTACGGACGGATCGTCAACCTCGGCTCGCAGGCGGGGCACGTGGCCCTGCCCGGCGAGTCCGTCTACTGCATGACGAAAGCCGCGATCTCGCACCTGACGCGCTGCCTGGCCGTGGAGTGGGGCAAGCACGGCATCACGGTGAACGCGGTCGCGCCCACCTTCATTGCGACGCCGGGCACGGAGCCCGCGCTGG
>JBKPBQ010000501.1:0-11543 GCA_046726955.1 Acidobacteriota bacterium | reverse complement strand
GCTCCGGCCTCGGTGCCGAGGCCCGCACCCACGCCCGTGGCGCGCCCCGCCGCTGCCGTTCCCGGCCCCGTTCCCGTCCCGCCGGGCGCGGGTCTCGACGCGATCCTCACGGACTCGGCGCTCGCCGCCCGCACGACGCTCGAGGCGCGGAGAGTCGCGGTGGACAGCCGGGTCGCCGCGGGGACGCCGCCTCCCCGCTGCCCTCCCGCGAACGTGCGCCGGGCCCTCGCCGCGCTCTTCAACGGGCTGGCCGTCGCGTGCCCCGCGGGCTCGTTGATCGCGATCCGATCGGAGAGAAAGCCCGTCCTCCTGCGCAGCAAGGACGGCGAAGTGAAGCGCGACTTCCTGATGCTCGCGCTCACGCACCCCGCGGGCCTCCGCCCCGAGGACCAGCAGCGGGTGCTGCAGGGCGGCGACCCCGGACCGCTGGGCGAGTCCTACCGGCTCGTCAGAGAGATGGGCGGGTTCATCCGCTTTGCTCCCCTGCCCGGGGGAGCCATGGAGACGCGCGTCTTCCTTCCGGCCGTCTAGACAGGCGCGAAGTGGCTCTCCAGGGCCTCGGCGATCGACTCGCCGGTGATGTCCCAGTTGTCGCGATCGAAGACGGCCTTTCCGTCCTTGAAGAGGATGATCTGCGGCGACTCGTGCGTGATCCCTGTCCGCTCGGCGACGCGGTTGGACGCGGGCCGGGCCTCCACCACCCGGATGATGCCGAGCGGCAGGTCCTCGCGCGCCTCGAGGTGGGCCTGGACCTGACCGAACGTCTCCTGCGTCTTGTGGCAGGTCCCGGCCTTGAAGATCGCCGAGGCCGGGTTCTTCGCGAGGAAGTCGTCCACCTGCTCGGCCGTCGTCAGGAACGTCGCACGGTCTTTGAGGGCCACTCTTTCTCTCCTCTCTTCCAATTGGAGCACACTCGAAGCGCTCCCGCCAGGGGACGGCCTCAGGGCTGGCTGGCGAGAAGCGCTACGAGCTCGCGCGCGTCCTTCACCACGTGATCCGGCCGGTACGCGTAGCGCGGGAGATCCTCCTTGCTGCTGATGCCCGTGAGCACGAGCACGGTGGTGAGTCCCGTCTGGAGGCCCGCGATGATGTCCGTGTCCATGTTGTCGCCGACCATCCACGCGTCCTCGGAGTGGGCCTGCAGGTGCCGCAGCGCGGCCCGCATCATGAAGGCCGAGGGCTTGCCCACGTAGAAGGGGGCCTTGCCGGTGATCCGCTCGATGGGGGCGGCGAAGGCGCCGCAGCTCGGGCGCCCCTGGGGGCCGGCGACGTCGGGATTGGTGGCGATGAAGCGAGCCCCCTTGCGCACGAGCTGGGACGCACGCTGGATCATGTCGAAGTTGTAGGCGCGGGTCTCTCCGAGCACCACGAAGTCCGCGTCCATCTCGGAGAGCGTGAACCCGGCCTGGTAGAGCTCGTGGACGAGCGCGCCCTCGCCCACCACGAAGACGCGCTTCCTCGTCCCGGCCTGGCTCGTGAGGAAGTCGGCGGTGGCCATGGCCGAGTTGTAGAAGTGCTTGGCCTCGACGTCGAGCCCGGCGGCGGCGAGGCGGCCCGAGAGATCGGCGGGCGTCTGGGACGGGAAGTTCGTGAGGAAGAGGAAGGGCCGCCCGTTCGTCTTCAGCCAGGCCACGAGCTCGTCCGCTCCCGGGGCCGCCTTGTCGTCGAGCATCACGACGCCGTCGATGTCGACGATCAGCGCCTTCACGAGGCGGCTCCGGGCAGCAGCTCCACCGTCTCCCCGAGGTCGGGCACGTAGGTGGGGAAGCCGCGCTCCTTGGTGATGCGGGCGGCCAGGGCCTCCGCCGCGTCCACCTCGCCGTGCGTCAGGAAGACGGTCCGCGGCGGGCGGTCGATCGCGGAGAGCCAACGGACCATCTCCGAGGCGTCGGCGTGACCGGACATGCCCTTGAGGCTCGCGATCTCGGCGAGGACGGCCACCTCTCCCTTGTGGATGCGCACCGTGCGCACGCCGTCGAGGAGCGCGCGGCCCAACGTGTTCTCGGCCTGGTAGCCGGTGATGAGCAGCGTGTTCTCGGCGTGGGGGAGCCGGACGCGGCAGTGGTGGAGGATCCGGCCCCCCGTGAGCATACCGCTCGAGGAGATGATCACGGCCGGGCCCTTCACGGAGTTGAGCGCCATCGACTCTGCCTGCGTGCGGTGCAGGTGCACCCACTTCCCATAGAGCAGGCTGCGCCCTCCGACTCCGTTGAGGCTCACGCGCCCGGCTTCCGGGTATTGGGCGTAGATCCGGGTGGCGTCGACGGCCATCGGGCTGTCCAGGTGGATGGGGAACGGCCGCAGGCGGCCCCGCGTCACGAGGTCGTCCATGAGCCAGATCATCTGCTGGGCTCGCCCTACCGCGAACGCGGGGACGAGGACGACGCCGCCCCGGGCGAAGGTCCGCACGAGGACACCCTCGAGCTGCTCCTGCACCGGGATCGCGGGATGCGCGCGGTTACCGTACGTGCTCTCCGCCAGCACGTAGTCCGCGTTCGTGGCGGGCGCGGGGTCCTTCACGAGGACACTCCCGTAGCGGCCCACGTCGCCGCTGAAGAGGACGCGCGTCGTGCGACCGTTCTCGCGCACGTCGAGCTCCACGGAAGCCGCGCCCAGGAGGTGCCCGGCCTCGCGATAGGTGAACGAGAAGGCGGGAGAGATCTCGCGCGTCTCCCCGGGCAGGTGGGAGCGGAAGAGCGGCATCGTCTGCTGCACGTCCGCGGCGTCGAAGAGGGGCAGCGCCGGCTCGTGCGACGTGAGGTTCTTCCGGTTCAGGTAGTCCGCGTCCTCCTGCTGGAGGTGGGCGGCGTCGAGGAGGAGCACCTCGGCGAGGTCCTTCGTGGGCGGCGTCGCCCAGATCGTCCCCCGGAAGCCCTGCCTCACGAGGCGCGGCAGGCGGCCGATGTGGTCGAGGTGCGTGTGGGTGAGGACGAGGTGCGAGACCGTCCGGGGGTCGAACGGCGGCTCGGTCCAGTTCCGCTGGCGAAGCGTCTTGTCCCCCTGGAAGAGACCACTGTCCACGAGGATCCGCTCGCCCCCCGCATCCAGCAGGTACTGCGAGCCGGTGACGCTGCGGGCCGCTCCCAGGAAGGCGAGGCGGGGCAAGCTCAGGCCTTGAGGAGCTTGCGCAGGACGGTCTGGAGGATGCCGCCGTTCCGGTAGTAGTTGACCTCGACCGGCGTGTCGAGGCGGGCGATCACGGTGAACGACGACCTCGTGCCGTCGGGCCGCTCGACCTCGACCCTCACCTCCGGCCGGGGCTTGAGATCGCCGGCGATGCCGACGACCGAGACGCGCTCCGGGCCGGTGAGGCCGTGGGATTCCGCGTTCTCGCCGGGCTTGAACTGCAAAGGCAGGACCCCCATGCCCACGAGGTTGCTGCGGTGTATGCGCTCGTAGCTCTCCGCGATGACCGCCTTCACCCCGAGGAGGAGCGTGCCCTTGGCCGCCCAGTCGCGCGACGACCCGCTGCCGTACTCCTTGCCCGCGATCACCACGAGCGGGACCTTCTCCGCGCGATAGCGCTCGGCCGCGTCGTAGATGGACAGCCGCTCGCCGCTCGGCTGGTGGACGGTGACGCCGCCTTCGACGCCGGGGACCATGAGGTTCTTGAGGCGGATGTTCGCGAACGTGCCCCGCACCATCACGCGGTCGTTGCCGCGTCGCGAGCCGTAGGAGTTGAAGTCCTTCTTCTCGACGCCCCGCTCCTTCAGGAACCGGCCCGCGGGGCTGTCGAGGGCGATGTCGCCCGCGGGCGAGATGTGGTCGGTGGTGACCGAGTCCCCGAGGATGGCGAGGATGCGCGCTCCCCGCACGTCCGCGAGGGGCGCAGGGTCGGTGGTCAGCCCCTGGAAGAACGGGGGGTCCTGGATGTACGTGGACTCCTCGCGGAACGCGAAGAGGTCTCCCTCCGGCACCTTCACGGCGTTCCAGGTGGGGTTGCCGTCGAAGACGTTGCCGTAGGAGTCGCGGAACATCTCGGCGCCGATCGTCGCCTCGAGATCGGCGACCTCCTTCTGCGTCGGCCACAGGTCGGCGAGCTTCACCGGCTTGCCGTCGCGGTCCGCGCCGAGCGGCTCCGTCGTGAGGTCGCGGTCGGTGGTGCCGGCGAGGGCGTAGGCGACGACGAGGGGCGGCGAGGCCAGGTAGTTCGCCTTGACGTCCGGGTTGATCCGTCCCTCGAAGTTGCGGTTACCGGAGAGGACGGACGAGGCGACGAGCTTGCCGTCGTTCACCGCCTTCGAGACCTCCGTGGGCAGGGGCCCGCTGTTGCCGATGCACGTCGTGCACCCGTAGCCCACGAGCCCGAAGCCGAGGCACTCGAGGTCCTTCAGGAGGTCCGCCTTCTTCAGGTACTCCGTCACGACCTTCGACCCCGGGGCGAGGCTCGTCTTCACGTAGCCGGGAACCTTCATCCCCCTCGCCGCGGCCTTGCGGGCGAGGAGGCCGGCCCCGAGCATCACCGAGGGGTTCGACGTGTTCGTGCAGCTCGTGATCGCGGCGATGACGACCGCGCCGTGGTGCAGCTCGCGCTTGTCGCCGTGAACCTCGACGCTCGCCGAGCGCGCGAGGTCGCCCTCGGCGAGACCGAACCCGCGGTCCTTCACGGGGGCGGTGAGCGCCTTGCGGAAGGCGTCTTTCATCTGGGAGAGGGCCACCCGGTCGTGCGGTCGCTTCGGCCCGGCCAGGCTCGGCTCCACCGTTCCGAGCTCCAGCTCGAGCGTGTCCGAGAACACCGGCTCCGGCGTCGCCTCCGTGCGGAAGAGGCCCTGCTCCTTGCAGTACCGCTCGACGAGGTCCACCTCGGCCGCGGTGCGCCCCGTCTTGCGCAGGTAGGAGAGCGTCTCCGCGTCCACCGGGAAGAACCCGCAGGTCGCGCCGTACTCGGGAGCCATGTTCGCGATCGTGGCCCGGTCGGCGAGCGCCATCTGAGCGAGGCCGGGGCCGAAGAACTCCACGAACTTCTCGACCACACCCTTCTTGCGGAGCTGCTGGGTGACGGTCAGCACGAGATCGGTGGCGGTGACGCCCTCGCGGAGCCGGCCGGTGAGCCGGAAGCCCACGACCTGCGGCGTCACCATGTAGAGCGGCTGCCCGAGCATCGCCGCCTCGGCCTCGATCCCGCCCACGCCCCAGCCGAGGACACCGAGCCCGTTGATCATCGTGGTGTGGGAGTCCGTGCCCACGAGCGTGTCCGGGAAGGCGACGGTCGCCCCGTCTTGCTTGCGGGTGAGGACGCCCTTGGCCAGGTACTCGAGGTTCACCTGGTGCACGATGCCGGTCGCGGGAGGCACCACGCGGAAGTTGTCGAAGGCCTTCTGCCCCCAGCGCAGGAACTCGTAGCGCTCGCGGTTCCGCTCGAACTCGAGGTCCGCGTTCTTCTGGAACGCCTCCGGCGTCGCGTAGTAGTCCACCTGGACGGAGTGGTCGACCACGAGGTCCACGGGAACGAGCGGGTTGATCCGTCTCGCGTTGCCCCCGAGGCGCTTGACCGCCGCGCGCATCGAGGCGAGGTCCACCACCGCGGGCACGCCGGTGAAGTCCTGGAGGATGACCCGCGCGGGCATGAAGGGAAGCTCGACGTCCCGGGGCGCCGCCGCGTTCCACCCCGCGAGGTTCCGGACGTCCTGCTCGGTCACGAGCTCGCCGTCCAGGTTCCGAAGCACTGCCTCCAGCAGGATCTTGATCGAGAAGGGCAGGCGCGCCAGCGAGGGGCAGGCCCCCGCCTTCTCGAGCGCCGACAACCGGTACATCACGGCCGGGCCCTGGCCCGTCTCCAGAGTCGAGCGGGCTCCGAACACGTCGGTCTTCATCGGAGTCTCCTGGGGGCGGCGGACGCATGGCCCCAGAAGGAAAAGCTTACACCAGCGCGGCCCGCGGGACCCGGGCTGCCGACGTGCGTCGCCTGAAGATCAGCGCCTCCGGGCCGAGACGGACGGGCTGTCCGCGTCGAAGAAACGCAGCGGCCGGTCCGCGGCCTGGCGGATGCCGATCCGCGTCGTGACCTCGATCCGCCGCGGGGGGAAGCCCTCGCGAAGCGTCAACGGGGTGTCGGGCGAGAAGAGGTGCCGGCCGCTGTCGCGGGTGTCCAGGCCGAGGAAGCGGCAAAGCTTGCCCGGTCCGCGGCCCACGTCGGCCGGCTGATCGCCCACGGGCTCCACGGCCCGGATGAGCACGCATCCCGGGACCCCGGGTCGGTCCACCGTGATGTTCAGGCAGTGGTGCATGCCATAGATGAAGTAGACGTAGATCGTGCCCGGCGGCCCGAAGAGCGGCTCCGTGCGCGGCGTGCGTCCACGGAAGGCGTGCGCCGCGGGATCCTCGAAGCCGAGATAGGCCTCGACCTCGACGATCCGCGCGGCTCGGCTACGCCGACCTCGGCGCACGAGGATCTGCCCGAGAAGAGCCTGGGCCGCCTCGGGAGCCGGCAGCTCCAGCGCGGTGAGCAGCCGGCGCCGCTCCGTCGGGGCGGCCAGCGAGCGGCCGCCCTTCCGTGCCGTCGTTGAAATCACTTCTGCCTTCCCGTCGAGCGGCGCGCGGTCTGCCGTCGCGCGCGAAACGCCTGCGGCGTCGTGCCGTGCCAGCGCTTGAACGCCCGGTGAAAGGCGGCGGGCTCGGAGTAGCCGAGGAGGTAGCCGATCTCGCCGATCGAAAGCGCCGTGTCGGCGAGGTAGAGGACGGCGGCCTCGCGTCGGGCCCCGTCGCGAAGCGATTCGAACGACGTGCCAGCCCGGGCCAGCCGGCGCTGCAGCGTGCGCGGAGTGGTGGCCAGCCGCCGGGCGACCGCGTCGAGCTCGACTTCGCCCGCGGTCATCTGCGTCGAGAGCGCGCGGGTGACGTCGTCCTGGACCGTCCCCGTGGCGGGCAGGCGCGCCAGCAGGCCCGCCGCCTGGCGATCGAGCCACTTTCGGAGCGCGGGGTCCCGCCGCCTCAGCGGTCGGCCGAGCGCGGCCTTGGAGAGCGCCCAGCCGCTCCATGGCGCACGGGTGCGGACCGGGCACCCGAGCCGGCGCGCGTACTCGTCCGCGTCGTCCGGCTCGTGGCCGAAGCTCGCGTAGGCGGCCGCGAACGGAGGCTCGGCCTCCTGGCGGAAGCGCAGCACGCTCAGGGACACCGAGAGCTCCGTTTCGAACGGGCTCCGGGCCTCGACCACGACGCGAACGGGATCGCCCTCGTCATGAACGCCGATCCGTACGCCGGAGTTGACGAGACGCAGGTACCGGGAGAGCCGCTCGATGCCCTGGCCGACCGAGTCCGAGCAAACGATCAGGTAGTCGAGCAGCGGATTCGCGCCGATGGGCGTGCGGGCCGCGAGGTGCAAGGCGAGGTTCTGGATACGCCGCTCCTCCTGCGCGCGCGCGAACACCGTCGCGCACGCGGCCGGAGAGAGGTAGGCGTCGGGATCGGCGACGTCGCTCCGCCGGAGCCCGGCGGCGGCGAGGAGACGATCGAGGTCGAAGCCCAGGTCTTGGAGCGCGGCGAGCATGCCCCGGACCTCGCTCCCGCGATGGTTGTCGGGGGCTGTCGCCTTCCGGGGGATGGTGTCGCTTCGAGTCAATGGAATGTCGCGTCGTGTCAGGGCGGCGCGACGCGAGCTCCGTCTCATCATCGTTAGAGGGCTCGGGGAGTTCAAGGCGGGCCTGTCGAGGGGGCGACTGGAGGTCGGGACCATGTCTCTTCTCAACTGGCGCGGTATCGTGATCGGCCTCGTGGCCACCGTCACCATGGACGTCCTGACGCTCGCCGCGGTCAAGCTGCGCCTGAGCGCCCCGCTCGCGCCGGCGCTCGTCGGCCGGTGGTTCGCGTCGGTCGCGCGGGCCCGGCCGCTCCACGCGGACATCGCGCAAGAGGCCCCGCTCGACCACGAGGTCGCGATCGTCTTCCCCGTGCACTACGCGATCGGCATTGTGCTCGCTCTCGTCTACCTCGCCTGCGCGGCTGCGCTCGGCCTCGATCCCCGCTACGCCGGGGCGGCGCTCGGCTTCGGGCTCGCCACGAGCGTCCTCGCCTGGCTGCTCATGTTTCCCTCGATGGGCTACGGCTTCTTCGGCGCCCACGGCCCGGCCGGGACCCGGCTCTTCGCGAGCAGCCTCCTGAGCCACGCCTTCTACGGGATCGGTCTCTGCCTGGGAGCCTCGGCCCTCGCGCGGTGACGGCGGGCCTAGCCGACAGCAGGGAGCGCGACGCCCGAGAGGCTCCGGCAGACCTCCAGCAACTCGTCCTGCCGGGCGGTGTCGTCAGCGGCGGGATCCGGGGCCTTCGGTCGTCGGTGGTAGAAGTACTTCCCGGAAGCGAGCGCGGCGGGTTCGTTGCTCGTCGCGAGCCAGGCCTGAGTTCTGTAGCCCTCCTCCAGGTCGTCAGGCGCGCCGGGACCGCCCATCCGGGTGGCAACCCAGCCCGGAT
This sequence comes from Acidobacteriota bacterium, assembly GCA_046726955.1. Lineage (GTDB taxonomy): Bacteria > Acidobacteriota > Vicinamibacteria > Fen-336 > Fen-336 > CAVPGH01. The sequence continues at coordinate 3,140 of JBKPBQ010000501.1, read as the reverse complement.
CGACCGCATTTGAGAAGACGCCGGGCCAGCGCCGCGCCACAGCGAAGGCCAGCAGCACGTCGCAGAGCTTGCTCTCCGCGTAGGCGGCCGCGCCCCGCCAGCGCCGCTTCGTCCAGCCCACGTCGTCCAGCCTGACCTCGGCGCCGCGGTGCATGCCCGAGCTCAGGTACACGAGCCGCTTCGGCCTCGCGACGAGCGCGGTCAGGACGTAGAAGGACAGCACGTTGATCGCGAAGACGTGGGGCAGGCCGTCCTCCGTCTGGATCCGCGGCTCCTGGTAGCCGACCCCGGCGTTGTGGATGACCGCGTCGAACGGCCCCAGGCGATCGACCTGCTCGGCCAGGTCGCGCGTCTGGGCGAGGCTCGCGAGATCCCCGACCACGACCGCCTTCGCGGTCGGAAGCCGCCGGCGCGTGTCGTCCGCCCGCGGCGGGTTGCGCGCGTGGAGCACGACCTCGTGCCCCGTCTCAGCGAGCGAGCGGCCGGCGAGCAAGCCGAGACCGTCCGCCGAGCCGGTGATGAACACGCGTGCCATCAGGCGCTCCTGCGCTTTGGGAATCGTCTCATGACCGGCGAGCCGGACGGACCCCGCGACCTCGCGGATCGATTCCGCGCATTTCCTGGGACGAGCTAGACTCCAGCGGGATCGCTTTAATGCCCCTGGCGGAGGGATCTCGCGTGGGTCCGTACGAGATCCTCTCGCCGCTCGGCGCGGGAGGGATGGGCGAGGTCTACCGCGCCCGCGACCCCCGCCTCGCGCGCCAGGTCGCGATCAAGGTCCTGCACGGGGACGTGGCCGCGGATCCCGATCGCCAGCGACGCTTCGCCCAGGAGGCCCGTGCCGCGGGCGCTCTCAACCATCCCAACGTCCTCGTGGTCTTCGACACCGGCGAGCACGACGGCGCGCCGTTCGTCGTGTTCGAGCTGCTGGAAGGCGAGACCCTGAGACTGCGGCTGGGAAGGCGAGCTCTTTCCCCGGCGAGCGCCCTCGATTACGCGACGCAGATCGCGCGCGGTCTCGCGGCCGCTCACGACAAGGGGATCGTCCACCGCGACCTGAAGCCGGAGAACCTCTTCCTCACGCGGGACGGCCGCATCAAGATCCTCGACTTCGGCCTCGCCAAGCTGAGACCGTCGCTCGACGCCGACAGCGCGGACGGAGGGAACCGGACCGCCACCGTGACCGATGCCAGCGTCATCCTGGGCACGGTCGGCTACATGTCGCCGGAGCAGGTGCGTCGGAGTGCCGTCGACCACCGGTCCGACATCTTCTCGCTCGGCTCCATCCTCTACGAGATGCTCACGGGCCAATGCGCCTTCCGGGGCGCGACCGCGGCGGACACGATGGCCGCCATCCTGAATGCGGAGCCCCCGCCCCTCTCGGAGTCCGGCGGCAGGGTCTCGCCGGCCTGCGACCGCCTCGTGCGGCGCTGCCTGGAGAAGCGCCCCGAGGACCGTTTCCAATCGACGCGCGACCTCGTCTTCGACCTCGAATCGCTCGCCGGCACCGCGAGCGGCCCGACGCGCGAAGAGATGAGGCCCCCCGCGCGCTCCCGCCGTCCGCTCGTTCTCCTGCTCGCCGGGGCCCTGCTCGGCGCCGCTCTGGCCCTCGCCGGCGTACTGCTGGGCCGACCGCGCGAGGCCAAGCCGGTCTTCAAGCAGGTCACGTTCCGCCGCGGCAGCATCGCGGAAGCGCGCTTCGCACCGGACGGCCAGACGGTCATCTATGGTGCGGTCGTGGAGGGGCGCCACAACCGGCTCTTCTCCGCACGCCTGGGGAGCGCGGAGGTTCGACCTCTGGAGCTGCCCGAGGGCGACATCGCCGGGATCACCGCCTCCGGCGAGATGGCGATCATCCTGAGCCGCTCCTACTGGGGTGGTGTCCCTGGCACCCTGGCCCGCGTCTCCCTCGCAGGGGGAGCGCCCCGCGAGCTGCTCGAGCACGTGTCGAAGGCCGACTGGGGCCCCGACGGCAAGAGCCTGGCCGTCGTCCGGCACGAAGGAGGCAAGCCGCGCCTCGAGTTCCCGATTGGGAAGGTGCTCTACGAAGGTACGTGCTGGAGCCCTCGCGTTTCGCCGAAGGGGGACCGCGTGGCGTTCCGGACCGCAGAAGGAGGTCGCTGCGAGGTCAGGGTCGTCGATCTCTCGGGCAAGACGACCACCCTCGCCGCCACCGAGTGCTCGCCCGGTCTGGCCTGGTCGCCGAGCGGCGAGGAAGTCTGGTTCACGGAATGGCAAGTCATACGTGCGGTCACCCTGGGCGGGAAGCAGCGCGTGCTGACGTGGTTTCCGGGGCCGGCCACGCTCAACGACGTGTCGGCGGACGGCCGCGCCCTCGTCACGACCGCTCAGTGGTACAACGGTCTCGCCTTCGTCGGTCCGGGCGACACGAAGGAGCGCGACCTCGCCTGGTTCGAGTGGGCCATCCTGGGCGCGTTGTCGAGCGATGGCAAGTCACTTCTCCTCAGTGACCGCGGAACCGGCACCGGCCCACCCTTCCCGAGGCACACCTACCTGCGCCGAACCGACGGGTCGCCCGCGGTGCGCCTGGGAGAGGGCTCGGCCGTCTCGCTTTCACCGGACGGCAAATGGGCGATCTCCGTGCTCCTCCCCGGGTCCACTGGCACGCGACCGAGCGACCGTCCACCGAAGTGCTTGCTGCTGCCCACAGGACCCGGGGAGCCCAGGCCCCTTCCGGTGGGCGACCTGGAATGCGAATACGCGAGCTTCTTCCCCGATGGAAAGAGGGTGGTCGTCGTCGGCCAGGCGCCGGGCGGTCCCCGCCGCCTCTACGTCCAGGATCTCGACGGAGAAGCGCGGCGCCCGCTCACGCCCGAGGGGTTCGCTCTCGCTCCCTTCGTTGCCGTCGACTATTGGAACTTCGTCATCGAGGTCTCCCCCGACGGCAAACGGGTCCTCGTCACGGAGGCTTCGCGAACGCTCACGCTCGTTCCCGTCGACGGGGGAGAGCCGCGGCCGGTGACGGGGATCCGGCCCGGGGAGGCGTCCGCCGGCTGGGGAGCGGACAGCCAGTCCCTCTACGTCTACCCGACCGAGGCCGATTTCCCCGTCAAGGTCGATCGAATCCACCTGCCGAGTGGCCGCCGCGAGTCCTACAGAGAGATCACGCCCCCGGAGGT
>JBKPBQ010000500.1:0-6575 GCA_046726955.1 Acidobacteriota bacterium | reverse complement strand
GCGGTGGACCAGACCTTGAACGACGCCTTCGGCCAGCGGCAGGTCTCCACGATGTACAAGGGCCTCAACCAGTACCACGTCGTGCTCGAGCTGTCACCCGAGTTCCAGCAGTCGCCGGGCGCGCTCCGCGACGTCTACGTGGCCTCGACGACGGGAAGGCTCGTTCCCCTCGACGCCTTCGCACGGTACGAGACGCGCGCGACCTCGCTCGCGGTCAACCACCAGGGCCAGTTCCCGTCGGTGACCCTGTCGTTCAACCTCGCCCCCGGGGCCTCGCTCGGCGACGCGGTGGCCGCCATCCAGGCCGCGCAGGCCGAGATCGGCCTCCCCGCCGACGTGCATGGGAGCTTCCAGGGCACCGCCCAGGCCTTCCAGGCCTCGCTGGCCAGCCAGCCCCTGCTGATCCTCGCGGCGCTCGTCGTCGTCTACATCGTGCTCGGCGTCCTCTACGAGAGCTACATCCACCCGATCACGATCCTCTCGACCCTGCCCTCCGCGGGGGTCGGCGCCCTCCTCGCCCTCGTGCTCTTCAAGGCGGACCTGAACCTGATCGCGCTCATCGGCATCCTGCTCCTGATCGGCATCGTCAAGAAGAACGCGATCCTCATGATCGACTTCGCGATCCAGGCGGAGCGCCAGGAAGGCAAGGAGCCGGCCGCCGCGATCTACGAGGCCTGCCTGCTCCGCTTCCGCCCGATCCTCATGACGACCTTCGCCGCGCTCCTCGGGGCCCTTCCCCTCGTCCTCGCCGGCGGCACGGGCTCGGAGCTGCGCCGCCCCCTGGGCATCACGATCGTGGGCGGACTCCTGGTGAGCCAGCTCCTCACGCTGTTCACGACGCCGGTCGTCTACCTGTACATGGACCGGTTGCAGGCGCGAGTGCGGCGAGCAAGGCCTCTCGAGCAGCTCCGCCCGGCATGAAGCGAGACGGGCCCTGGGGTTTCGGGCGGGAAGTCGTGTGACGACGGGCCCGCGCGCCTCGCGGTAGCGCGCGACTGTAAGGTGAATGCCGATGGCGAGCGCGGCGCTTGCGCCGGGCTCGCCCAGGCCGGAGCGCGCGTAGCGAGTGCCGCGCGCCCCAACCGGCATACGACTTCAGTTACGAACCATCAGGCTGCTTGGGCGTGCCCGCCGCGCCGAACCGTTAGACCGCGCCCGCCGAGGCGCGGAAGCCGTTGACGGTTGCGCCTTCCGAGCTGGTTCTTTCCGTGGACGGCGCGGAGGATCTTGGCGAGGGCGAGCTGGTCGAGGATCACTCCGGTGGACGACTGGTCGCGGGCGTAGAGGTCGAGCACCTGCGAGACGGAGAACCCGAGTGTCGTGAGGGGGGCGAGGCGGGTGTCGAGCTCGGGGTCCGGGCCGGGCGAGAGCTGGTCGCGAGCCCAGCGATCGAGCCCCTGGTCGAGGATCTCCCGGGCCTGGCCCGGCCGCGGCCCGTATCCCAGCCGATCCAGCAGGTAGACGGCGCCGTGGAGGCCGAGGTCGGAGGGCGTAACGCTCATCCCCTGTCCTCTCACGGGGTTCGACCCGCCCCGCGTGACAAGGTTTAACCCTCCGCCACGTAACGGTGCGCCCGGCTTGCCGTCAAACTCCAGGTACGACTATACTTGAGAGTTCGGGCCGACCGCCGAGGCCCGTCGAGGAGCATCCATGAAGCCTGGCATTCACCCCGAGTACGTGACCACGACCGTCCACTGCGCCTGCGGGGCGACCTGGACGACGCGCTCCACCAAGAAGGAGATGCGGCTCGAGATCTGCTCGAGCTGCCACCCGTTCTTCACGGGCAAGCAGAAGCTCATCGACGCCGCCGGCCGCGTCGAGCGCTTCACCCGCAAGTACGGCACGCGCAACAAGGAGGCCGCTCCCAAGGCCTGACGAGCGCCCCCCATGGACGCGATCACCTTCCAGAAGCTCCGCGAGATCGAGGCCCGCTTCGGTGTCGTGGAGGGACAGATGTCGGACCCGGCCGTGGTCCAGGACCCCGCGACATACCAGAAGCTTGCCAAGGAGTCGAAGGAGATCGCCCCCATCGTGGAGCGCTACCGCGCCTACAAGGATACCCTCCAGGAGCTCACGAAAGTCCAGGAGATGGTGCGCGCCGAATCCGATCCGGAGCTCCGCGAGCTCGCCCACGAGGAGCTGCGCTCGCTCGAGGCCCGGCGCGACAGCCTGGACGCGGAGATCCCGCCCCTTCTCGTGCCCAAGGACCCGAACGACGACAAGAACGTTCTCCTCGAGATCCGCGCGGGCACCGGGGGTGACGAGGCCGCGCTCTTCGCGGCCGAGGTCTTCCGCATGTACTCGCGCTTCGCGGAGCGCCAGGGCTGGAAGATGGACGTCGTCTCCATGAACCGCACCGGCCAAGGCGGGCTCAAGGAGGTGATCGCCATGGTCGAGGGCGACCGCGTCTACTCGAAGCTCCGCTTCGAGAGCGGCGTCCACCGCGTGCAGCGCGTGCCCGCCACCGAGGCGTCGGGCCGCATCCACACCTCCGCGATCACCGTCGCCGTCCTCCCGGAGGCCGAGGACGTGGACGTCAAGATCGATCCCAAGGACCTCCGAATCGACACCTTCTGCTCGTCCGGCCCCGGCGGCCAGAGCGTCAACACGACCTACTCCGCGGTGCGGATCACGCACCTCCCCACGAACACTGTCGTCTCCTGCCAGGACGAGAAGAGCCAGATCAAGAACCGCGAGAAGGCGCTCAAGGTCCTGCGCGCGCGGCTCTACGAAGTGGCGCTCGCGGAGCAGCAGAAGGCGATCGCGAGCGACCGGAAGAGCCAAGTCGGCTCCGGCGACCGCTCGGAGAAGATCCGCACCTACAACTTCCAGCAGGCCCGCGTGACCGACCACCGGATCGGGCTCACGCTCCACCGCCTGCAGGACGTGCTGGACGGGGACCTCGAGGAGATCCTGAACGCCCTCGTCGCCCACAACCAGGCCGAGAGGCTCAAGGAACCCGCCGTCCGATAGCAAGGAAGCCGCACTCATCGGCGCGGCCATGACCATCAGCGAGATCCTCGACCAGGCGGCCGCTCGGCTGCGCGCCGCGGGCGTCCCCTCTCCCGAGCTGGACGCCGAGCTGCTCCTGCGGCACATGCTCGAGTGGGACAGGGCACGGATCGTGACCGAGGCCAAGAGCACGGTAGATCCCGCCGCGGAGGCCCGGTTCCGCGCGCTCGTCGACGAGCGGGCGACGCGCAAGCCCCTCCAGCACCTCACGGGCCGCCAGTGGTTCTGGAAGCACGAGTTCGTGGTGACGCCGGACGTGCTCATCCCGCGGCCGGAGACGGAGCTGATCGTCGAGGCCTCGCTCGATCTCCTGCGTGGCGTGGACCGCCCGCTCCTCGTGGACGTGGGCACGGGCAGCGGCTGCATCGCGCTGTCCCTGGCCGCGGAGCTGCCCGCGGCGACCGTCGTGGCCACCGACATCTCCCCCGAGGCGCTTCAGGTGGCCGCGACCAACCGCGCCCGCCTCGGCCTCGACGAGCGAGTGCGCCTCGTCGAGGGCGACCTCCTGGAGCCGGTCCGGCACCTCGCCGGCCGCGTCGACCTCGTGGCCAGCAACCCGCCGTACGTCGAGGAAACCGATCCTCTTCCTCCCGAGGTCCACGACCACGAGCCGCGACTGGCCCTCTTTCCGCCCGGCGGTCCCGCCGCTCTCTACGCGCGCCTGGCCGCGGCGGCCGCCGACGTCCTGAAGCCGGGCGGCTTCCTCGTCCTCGAGATGGGTGCGGGCCAGGAGGCGGAAGTCGTGCGTGCGTGCGAGTCCGCGGGGCTGCACGTCGTCCGCGTCCTCTCCGATCTGCAGGGAATACCACGGACGGTCGTGGCTCGAGCGACCTGACACCGGCCTCTACCCGCGCCTTCCGCTCCCGACTTAGACTGGATCCAGGTGGACAAGATCAGGGTGGTGGGAGGCCGGCCCCTCGAGGGGACCGTGCGGATCTCGGGGGCGAAGAACGCCTCGCTCCCCGCGCTCTGCGCGGCGCTGCTCACCGACGAGGCCGTCGTCCTCCGCAACGTGCCCGAGGTCCGGGACATCCGGACGATGGCCCGCGTGCTCGGCGCCCTCGGCGCGCAGACGGAGCTCCGTGTGGGAGGCGTCGCGGAGGTGCGGGCGAAGGACCTCACCTCCGTGGAGGCGCCCTACGACCTCGTGAAGACGATGCGCGCCTCCGTGCTCGTCCTGGGACCTCTGCTCGCTCGCGAAGGCCGGGCCCGGGTCTCCCTCCCCGGCGGCTGTGCGATCGGGGCCCGGCCCATCAACCTGCACCTCGCCGCCCTCGAGAAGATGGGAGCCGCGATAACCGTCGAGCACGGCTACGTGGAAGCGCGGGCGGAGCGGCTCCGCGGCGCCGAGATCTACTTCGACACCTCGACGGTCACCGGCACCGAGAACATCATGATGGCGGCCGCGCGCGCGGAGGGCCGGACCGTCGTGCGCAACGCCGCCGCCGAGCCCGAGATCGAGGACCTCGCGGAGCTGCTCACCGCCATGGGAGCGCACGTCGAGGGGGCGGGCACTCCGACGATCTGCATCGAGGGCAAGCCCGCGCTCCGGGGTGCGCAGCACAGGGTGATCCCGGACCGCATCGAGACCGGGACCTTCGTGGCCGCGTGTGCCATGGCGGGCGGCGATATCGAGATCCGCGACTGCCGCCCCCCGCACCTCAAGGCGGTGCTCGAGAAGTTGCGGGAGACGGGCGTCCGGATCGAGGAAGGTCCGGACAACCTGCGCGTGCGCGCTCCCCGCGCGCTCAAGGCGGCGAGCGTCACGACGCTTCCCCACCCCGGCTTCCCCACCGACATGCAGGCCCAGTACATGGCGCTCGTGACCCAGGCCACCGGGACGAGCACGATCACGGAGTCGATCTTCGAGAACCGCTACATGCACGTGGCGGAGCTGCAGCGGATGGGCGCGCAGGTCAAGGCCGACGGACGCACCGCCGTCGTCACGGGCCCGACCCCGCTCAGTGGTGCGCAGACGATGGCCACCGACCTGCGAGCTTCCGCGTGCCTCGTCCTCGCCGGGCTCGGCGCAAGCGGAGAGACCGTCGTCGACCGCGTCTACCACCTCGACCGTGGCTACTACCGCATCGACGAGAAGCTCCGCGGCCTGGGGGCGGACATCGAGAGGATCGGTTGAGGACGCGCCCGTCCGCCCTGCACCGGTCGCTCCTCGGCTGGTATGACCGCAACAAGCGCGACCTGCCCTGGCGCCGCACCCGCGATCCCTATCGGATCTGGCTCTCCGAGGTCATGCTGCAGCAGACCACGGTCAAGACCGCGGCCCCCTACTTCGACTCGTTCCTCGCCCGCTTCCCGACTCTCGGCGACCTCGCGTGCGCGAAGGAGGAGGACGTGCTCGCCGCCTGGTCGGGCCTCGGCTACTACCACCGGGCCCGCAACCTCCACCGCGGGGCGCGGCACGTGGTGGAACGGCACGACGGGCGCTTCCCGCGCACGCTCGAGGCGGCCCTCGCCGTCCCCGGCGTCGGGCTCTACACGGCGAGCGCCATCCTCTCGATCGCCCACAACCTGCCGCTGCCGGTCGTAGACGGGAACGTCCGCCGCGTGCTGTCGCGCCTCTTCGCCCTGCGCGGCGAGTCCTGGCAGAAGGACGCGCCCTACTACAACCTCGCCGAGCAGCAGCTCGAGAGCGACCGTCCCGGCGACTGGAACCAGGCGCTCATGGAGCTGGGCGCCACCGTCTGCACGCCGCGATCACCCGCGTGCGCCGCCTGCCCCATCCGGTCGTCGTGCCGCGCCCTCGCCCTCGGCCTCGTGGACGCGCTGCCCGAAGGCCGCGCGCGGCGGGCGAGCGTCGACGTGACGGTTGCCGCCGCCCTCATCGAGCGGCAGGGCAAGGTCCTGCTCGTGCGCCGCGGAGAGGGGCGTCTCATGGGCCGGATGTGGGAAGTTCCGCAGACCTCGCTCGAATCGCGCGGTCGTCCCGATCTCGCGCGCGAGCTGCGCGACCGGCACGGGCTCGACGTGCTCCCCGGCTCGCTCGCGGTGCGCGCGCGCCACGCCATCACGTTCAGGCGCATCCGTCTGGAGGGCTACCGCTCGCGCCTGCGGAGCCTCCCGCCCCGCGACCCCGACCGCTACGCGTGGGTGCGCCCCGACGAGCTCAGCTCGCTGCCCGTGTCGTCGATGACCCGGAAGTTGGTAAAGGGCCTCCTCGCCCCCCAGATCCCCCTGGACCTGGACTAAGGGGAGGACGCGTGGTCATCGACCACTATGAGGTTCTGGGGCTACGACGTGACGCGACTCAAGTCGCGATCAAGCGGGCCTACCGGCGGCTGGCGAAGAAGCACCACCCCGACCGAAACCCCGGCGATCCCGAGGCCGGGGAGCGGTTCAAGATGATCAGCGCCGCCTATGAAGCTCTGGGCGATGCCGACGGCCGTCGGCTCTACGATCTGAAGCTCTTCGGTCTCGACGGCGCCGGCCGGGCCGCCGATCCGACGCCTCCAACGAACGGTGTCTATCGTGACGGCGTCTGGGATGGCGTGCGTGATTACGGAGCCTTCGAGTGGGTGGACGGCGCTCTCGGCTGTCTTCTCGCC
>JBKPBQ010000499.1:0-5020 GCA_046726955.1 Acidobacteriota bacterium | reverse complement strand
CTGGTCGGTCTCGACGCGAACATCAAGGTGCTGCGGGGCGACATCGACCTCTCCACTCGGCTGGGAGCGCACAAGGCGTTCGTGACCGACGCGCAGAACTCGACCGCGTTCGACCTCGGCGCGCTCCTGGGCGGCCGCGTGTCCCCCCGCCTGCGCGTCTCGGGCGGCGTGAGCGTCTCCTTCGAGTCGCTGGACGGCGTGGACAACTCGGGCTTCACCCGCGCGTGGGCCGTCCCGGGCCTCGAGCTCCGGATCAACCGCAACGTGGACTTCGTCGCAGAGGGTGGAGTCGGCCTGAACGACAACAGCCCGCACTACGTGACCGCCGGCTTCGCGGTGTACATGCCGACGTCCGACAAGGCCCGCGATCGGCGGTAAGCAAGAAGACCGACGTTCCCAGGACGGCAATCGATAGGGGCCGGGGGCAGGGTGACGCGCCCCCGGCTTTGTTTGCTAGAAGCCGAACGCCGCCCGGATCGCCGCGCGATAGCCGCGCTTCCAGGGCGTGAGCCGATCGTCCGTCTCGCGATCCGCTTCCAGGGATTCAAGGATCTCGCGCAGAGTGAGCTCGTCCCATTCGAGGACGCTGCGTACCGTTCCGAACCCGTCCAGATATGACTGCTCCCTGGCGCGCATGGTGTCACCGTGCGTCCTAGGTTCGGCCGAGCGCGGCCAGGCAGCCCGCCGCCAGGCCCTGCCTCACCGGCTCTGGCGACCTCCGGTGCAGGTCGGCTACGACCTCGAGGTAGCGGGCGGCGTCGGATCCGCGCGGCGGGCACGCGAGCAGGAGACGGGCGAGTCCAGCGGCCCGCTCGAAGCCCTTCAGGAACTCCCGGCTGGATCGATTCATGGCGGCCTCCTCTGCTGCGTCCTCGTCAGGTAGTGACGATCGGGAGGCCTGGCGTACTTCAGGAAATTCTAGGAAACGGCCGAGTGAGATTCGTCACCAACACAACAGTGAGCGACCGCCCCATCGGCGACGCCGGAACCACGAGACCGTAGCGCGGCTGAGCGTCCAATGCCTATAATTCGCCTTCAAACCGAGAGCCTGGCCGTGAAGAGGCATGCCTTCGACGGTGCCTATCTCGAGGCGCTACGCGACGGGGAACCGCAGACGGAGAGGCATTTCGTCGCCTACTTCGCCCAGCTGATCCTCCTCAAGGTACGCGCCCGCCGTTACGCGAATCCGCTCGCCGAGGACGTCAAGCAGGAGACGCTGCTCCGCGCGCTCCGGGTGCTGCGCTCGGCGGAGGGTCTTCGCGATCCGGGATCCCTCGGGGCGTTCGTCAACTCGGTCTGCAACAACGTCCTGCGGGAATTCCTGCGCTCGTCGATCCGCCACCGGCCGCCGGCCGAGGACCCGCCGCCGCTTCCCGATCGGTCGACGCCCAGCCAGGAGGACCAGCTGATCACCGAGGAGACGAAGCGGTCCGTCCGTGAGGTCATCGGCCGGCTGGAGCCCCGCGACCGCGACCTGTTGCGCGGGATCTTCCTGGAAGAGCGCGACAAGGACGACATCTGCCGGCAGTTCGGCGTCGACCGGGCCTACCTTCGGGTCCTGCTGCACCGGGCCAAGAAAGAGTTCCGGGCCCTGTATCTCGAGGGAGAGCAGCCGAAAGACTACGTTCCCAGAACTGATGCCGCGCGCCGGCCCTACCGGCGCTCGGTGAGGTAGCGAAAATGGACCACGCACACGCGACCGGCACGGGAGCCGCCGAACGGTACGTTCTGGGCGAGATGACGGAAGACGAACGGGCCCGGTACGAAGAGCACTACTTCGACTGCCCGGAGTGCGCCGACGAGGTCAAGGCCGCCGTCGTCTTCCGGGAGAACGCCGAAGCGCTCTGGCGCGACGCGCCGGAGAGCGCCGGTGCGGGCGCGTCGAGCCGGCGCTCGCCAGAGGCCGCGGAATCGAAGCCGAGGCGCTTCTGGCAGCTCTTCTGGCCGATCCCGCAGGGCGCGCTCGTCGCGGCCAGCCTGCTGCTCTGCGTCGCCGGGTACGAGGCGCTGGCTCTCCGAGGCCGCGCTCGGGGCCGCGAGGGCGTGGCCACGATCGAGTCGGCTCCCTGGTATTTCCTGTCGGTGGCCCACGGCACTCCGCCGATCGTCACCGTCCGCCCCGGGCAGAGCCGGGTCGGCTTGACCTTTAGCCCCGGCTCGGAGCGCAGCTACCCCTACTACCGCTGCGAGGTCCAGGACGCTCGAGGCCGCACGGTGCTGTCCGGCGTGGTGGTGGGGCCGGCGCAAGGGCAGGAGTTGCAGATCCTGATTCCCACGACGAGCCTCGAACCGGGAAGCTACGCGCTCGTGGTCGCTCCGGTGGAGGCCCCCGGCGGCCCGCCGTCTCAGCCGCCCGTCCGCTACCCGTTCGAATTGCAGTAGACGCGTAACGCTTTCGCCCGCTTCGACACCATCCCTTCGACCGTAGTCCGGCCCGGGAGGCTCTCCCGAAGGGTGGACGAAGCATGCGTGTTCCTGCCTTGCTCGTGGCTCTGGCCGTCGTGGCCGCGGAATCGGCCTCTGCGGGTGGAGGGGCCCCGAGGCCCCGTTTGGACCTCCGCGTCACCCCTCGTATCGCCCTTTCCCCCGTCGAGGTATTCGCGGTCGCGGAGCTCGTCGGAGGCGAGGATCTCGAGGACTTCCACTGCCCCGGCCTCGATTGGGACTGGGGCGACGGATCACGAAGCACCCACGAAGCCGACTGCGAGCCCTTCGGGCCGGGCACCGTCGTCGATCGGCGATACGCCGCTCACCATGTCTACCGCGGCCCCGGCGAGTACGACATCCGGCTCAGCCTGCGCAGGGCGGATCGCGTCGTGTCCACGGCTTCCCGTCGAGTGCTCGTGCACTTCGGCGGCGCTTTCTGAGGAGAACCCATGGCTGCGATCCTCGCGACGCCGTTTCCCGTCTTCGACGAAGACCACGCCGTCAGCTCGGAAAGAGCTTCGGCCAGCCTGAGCCCCTCGACCTGTGCTTCCAGGTTGCTTCTCGATCTCAGGGTCTGGGCCTCCGAGGCCATGGACGTCCTCCACGAGGCCGAGTGTGCCGAAGCGGCCGACCCGGGTCCCGCGAGCGCGGCAGCGCGGATGCGCTGCCGGCACCGCCTGTCGGCCCTCATCGAACGCGCCTCCTTCGTCATTCCAGATTGCAGGCGGGCTGAGTTGGGACCGGAAGAGGCCGCTGGTCCTCGCGTGATCTGGCATCCGGCGGTTGGCTATCTCGTGGCGGCGGAGCGGGTGATGGCCGGAGCCGCCCCGCACTTCGCCGTTCCCCTCTCCAACCCGCGGGAGGCCCTTCGGGCTCTCCGGCGCGCGTTTCTCTCGGACATCGAGGACGTTCTCGATCCGCGAACCCGCGAAGGGGTCATCGAGGCGCTGCTGCGGCCCGTTCGGGCCGCGGTCGCCGGCGCGCGGTAGGACCATCTCGACAACCTTCCAGCCAAGTCGAGTCGCACCGCGACTCGTACCGCGGCTCGCCCCCCGGGGCGAGCTCGCGCCCAGGACGAGGGGCTACCGACCGTCCGGACGTGCCGGAGTGTCCTTGCCGAATGAGAGCTTGCCCTGCTCGCCGCCCGTGATCTGGAACCGTCCGGGCTCGGCCTCGGTGAGGAACAGGAGGACGACCTCCCCGGGCTCGAGCACGGCGCTCTCCGACACCCGGGGCGAGAAGACGACGGTCACCTGCTTGCCGGGCGATCCCTTCAAGGCGCACTCCACGGAAACCACCGCCTCCGAGGACTTCGCTCCGGTCTTGACCGCCGTGACCCGGCCGTGGACGACGAGGGGGGAACGAGCGACGAGCTGAGCGTTGTCGAGCCGCAGCACCATGCTCGCGGGCTGGGACCAGCCGCGGACTCCTAGAGACACGAGTACGCCGATGGTGAGGAGCGAAACGAGGCCCCTCACCACCGGCGAGGACTTCGGAGAGTGTCTTCTACTGGGTCGCCTTGTTGTAGACATTCTCACCTTCACGACGCGTTCCCCCGGCGGGGTTCACGAACGGAGGGTTGAGCAAGAAGTTCGCGACCTTCACCACGTTCCCGGGGCTGACCACGATGGTGCCGAGCACGCGGCCGTTCATCGAGACCTTGAGGGTCACGGAGGCGAGATTCAGCACGTTGTCGGTGATGTTGAGGGTGACGATGACGCGGTCGACGTCCTTCCGCGCGGCGTCGAGCGTCAGCTGTCCGCGGTAGAGGTCGCCCAGATGCCAGATGTAGCTGTCGAACTGCGTGCCGTTCGTCGGGTTGGCGAGCACCCCGTCGACGTCCGAGGTGCCGTTGGCGATGACGTCGGCGGTCGCCGACGGCATGAAGCGGGTCTGGTAGACGGCGGCCGCGCCCTTCTGGTGGAAGTCGAGCCGGACGCTGTTCTCGCGGAGGCGGAAGCTTCCCCGCCCCGGGGGCACCGTGTTGAGCGCCTCGATCTGGAAGATCACGTCCTCCGTGCGGCTGCCGTACTTCGTCGCGATCCCGGCGATGTCGTCGGACCCGAGATAGGCATGCCGGCCGCTGTAGAACGGGAACATGAGCGCATTCGGATCGGCCGAGTGCGCCAGGCCGAGGCCGTGGCCGATCTCGTGCGCCATCACGGTCACCACGTCGATCCCCACGCCGCCGAGGGCCGGGGTCACCCAGTTCTCCGCGTCGTCGAAGTGGCAATCGCCGGCGATCGCGCCCGCGTTGACCGGAGGCGGATAGAAGCAATGGGCGAGCACTCCGCCCGGCCCGTCGAAGGGGAATCCGTCGCCGTGGTTGCCGATGGCCCAGAGCTGACGCATGTTGCCGACGAAGGAGCCGGCCCCGCCGTCGGGGACTTCCACCGGCCTCACCCTGGCCACGTTGCTCCACAGCCCGAAGGCCTGCGCGCCGAGGCCCGCTTCGAAGTTGCCGGCGATGTCGGGCGTCCCGGGGCCGAAGCTGTACGTCACGCCCGTCGTGGGCCAGGTGCCGGGGGTGAGAACAAACTCGCCACTCTCCTCCATGTCGTCGAAGCGGCAGGGTGTTTCCGGCGTGCAGGGA
>JBKPBQ010000498.1:0-3498 GCA_046726955.1 Acidobacteriota bacterium | reverse complement strand
GGCTATCGCCATGCCGCTGATCGGGCAGGAGGACGAGCCGAGCTCGCCGGTAATCCTCGACGAGACGACGGCGAAGAAGAACCCGAAGACGACGATGAGCACGGCGGCGAGCAGGTTGACGTGGAGCTGCGGGATGAGCGTCATCACGAGCGCGAGCACCCCCGAGCCCACGAGCACGACCGTGATCGGGATGTCGTGCTGGGTCCGCCGGACGGCGCCTTCGCCCTCGCGGCTCCGCCGCAGGTCCCGGAAGGAAGCGGCGAAGGAGTCCACGATCGTGGGCATCGCGCGGATCAGGTTGATGATGCCGCCCGCGGCCACGGCCCCCGCGCCGATGTAGCGGATGTAGCTCGCCCAGATCTCGTCGGGACCCATTTCGGAGATGAGCTTGCTCGCCGGATAGAGGACGGACGACCGTCCCTCGCCGAAGAGGCCGATCGTGGGGATGAGCACCAGGCTGGCGAGGGCTCCTCCCCCGACCATGAGGGCCGAAGAGCGATAGCCGATGATGTAGCCGACGCCCATGAGCGCGGGGTCGGTGTCGAGACGGATCCGGGCGGTGCGGTGGTAGAAGGCGAGCACGCGGTCCGGGAACTCGTTCCAGAGCGCGACCACGAGGTTCAGGAACTTGTAGAGAGCTCCCACGAAGAGCCCGCGGAAGACCAGGCTGGCCTGCGTCCCGCCCCTCTCGCCCACGATCAGCACTTCCGCGCACGCCGTGCCTTCCGGGTACGTGAGGACTCCGTGCTCCTTGACGATCAGGTAGCGGCGGAGCGGGATCATCATGAGGACGCCGAGAACGCCGCCCATGAGCGCGAGCACGGCCGTGCGCGTCCAGTCCAGCTCGAAGCCGAGGAAGATGAGGGCCGGGATCGTGAAGATGACGCCCCCCGCGATCGACTCCCCCGCCGACCCGGTCGTCTGCACGATGTTGTTCTCGAGGATGGAGGCCGGAGAGCCGAGAGCCCGGGACAGGAAGCGGAGGACGGTGATCGAGATGACGGCGATCGGGATGGAGGCCGAGACCGTGAGGCCCACGCGGAGCCCGAGGTAGACCGAAGACGCTCCGAAGAGCACGCCGAGGACCGATCCCAGCACGAGCGCCCGGAGGGTGAGCTCGGGGAGCCGGGCCTCGTCCGACACGTAGGGCTTGAATGTCGCAGAGTCGTGCGCCAATCGGACCTCCCGTCCGCTTCCGGGGCGGGAGGGATTCTAGCAGGGTGCCGAAAGAGCACCCCTGAAGAGCGGCGGCCCGTCGATTGCCGGGCGCCGGGCGCGCATGGTGTAATCGTCGACGGCCGCGATGACGGACTTCTACGAGCCCTACGAGCGACTCATCCGCATCGTCGTGCTGGGCCGCGTCTTCCAGGTCCCCGAGAACAACCTGCTGCTCCGGCAGATGCAGTTCGTCTCGGAGGACATCGGGATGGGCCGCTACTGCTGGAACGGCGAGTGCCGCTACTGCGAGATCCAGTACCGAAGGAACGGCGACACCGCCGACCAGCCCGCGCTCGCCTGCCGCATCAAGGGGATCGCGGACATGCGGATCACCAAGGTGGCCCCGGAGATCCGCTACAACATGAGCACGGCGCTGGCATCCGCCCCGAAAGACGGAGCCTAGCCGGAAGTCGTGTGGCTCCAAGGCGCGCGCGCCTCGCCGTAGCGCGCGACTGTACGGTTAATGCCGATGGCGAGCGCGGCGCTTGCGCCGGGCTCGCTCAGGCTGGAGCGCGCGGGCGAGTGCCGCGCGCCCCCTGCCGGCACACGACTTCAGTTACGAACGAGCGGCGCGCGTCCCTCAGCCGCGAAGCAGGATCGCCCGGACCTGGCGCCAGGTGGTGACGAGGCTGTTCCGCGTCACCTCCAGTCGTCGGGACGCGAACTCGGCGGAGTCCTTCTTGTAGAGATTGTCGCGGGCGCGGTCGAGCCGCTTGCGGACGGTCTGCAGCAGGATGTCGTCGGCGCGGCCCTGCGCCTTGAGCTCCTCGATGTCCTGGGAGAGCTCGACGGCGACCCGCTCGATCTCCAGGACCTGCTCGCGCAGCGCGGTGTCGAGAGGGTAGACGACCTCGCCCTCGGGCTCCACGCGAGCGGGCGACACGGGCTCCGCCTCGGGGGCCAGGGGACGTCCTCGCTCCTGGCGCAGCTCCAGGAAGGCGCGAGAGAAGACGAACGGGTAGAGGGCGTTCACCTCCTCGAACTCGCGCTTGGCCTCCTCGTTCTTCGTCTGGTGGTACGTCCGGAGCAGCGCCTTCACGCGCCGCACCTGCCGGTCCTCGCGCTCCTGGACGAACTGCAGCGTCTCCTGGGCGAGGTCCTGAATCCGCTTCTCGACCGTGCGGTTGTGCTCCTGCGTGCGGACGTCGGGCAGGTCGTGGTCCTTGCCGAAGATGATCCGCGCGTTCGGCTCGCCGTAGTTGGCGTAGACGATCACGTTGATCCGGCGAACCCAGGCCTCGGACACCGCGTCCACTACGGGCCCGCGATCTTCGATCTGGAGGTGGTAGGCGGTACCGACCTTCGACGAGTAGTTCTGGTTCAGCCCCATCACCTGGCAGAGATGGCGGGCCAACCCCTCAGGGGCGGGCGGGACCTCGGGACCTGGGCCGGAAACCGTTTCCACGCTTACCCCTGGCTTGGCAGGGATGAGATGTATTCTATCCGACCGCATCCATCCCGCGCAAGAAGACGCTGACCCGGCCCGGAACCCACGCAAAACCAATGACTCAGCCGCCTCTTGATCATGCTTTAGTGTATTTGACTAAGATTTAATGCTTGACAAGAACTAACCCTCGACCTATTATTCACCTGTCGCGCGAGGCAACCGGATTCGGAAGACGGGCCTGCCCGCGGCAAATAAGGACTTAGGGAGGACGACGCACAATGAGCAAGGTGATTGGGGTCGACCTCGGAACGACGAACTCCGTGGTGGCGGTCCTCGAAGGCGGAGAGCCCACCGTCATCGCGAACGCCGAGGGGGGACGCACCACCCCGTCCGTAGTGGGGTTCGGCAAGGACGGCGAGCGGCTCGTCGGCCAGGTGGCGAAGCGCCAGGCGGTCACCAACCCCGAGAACACGATCTTCTCGATCAAGCGCTTCATGGGCCGCAAGTACGGTGAGGTGAGCGACGAGCAGAAGATGGTGCCGTACAAGGTCGTGGAGGCGTCCAACGGCGACGTGCGCGTCTCCGTCGGCGGCAAGCTCTTCTCGCCTCCCGAGATCTCCGCGATGATCCTGCAGAAGCTCAAGCAGGCGGCGGAGGACTACCTCGGCGAGAAGGTCACGAAGGCGGTGATCACGGTCCCCGCCTACTTCAACGACTCACAGCGCCAGGCGACCAAGGACGCGGGCAAGATTGCGGGGCTCGAGGTCCTGCGCATCGTGAACGAGCCGACGGCGGCGGCGCTCGCCTACGGGCTCGACAAGAAGAAGGACGAGACGATCGCCGTCTACGACTTCGGAGGAGGGACGTTCGACATCTCCGTGCTCGAGGTCGGC
>JBKPBQ010000497.1:0-3360 GCA_046726955.1 Acidobacteriota bacterium | reverse complement strand
GCCCTGTCCCGTGTCCCCGTCGAGCCCGAACACGCGCTTGCGAGGGCGCCTGCGAGCACGATTGCGGTGAGTGTCGCGCGTGCCATGTGTCAACGCGCGAGCTTGTAGATCCGGCCCTCGAGCGAGACCCCGTAGAGCCCGCCGGAGGCGTCCTGGCCCCAGGACGAGAGCGACGGCACCCGCATCGACTCCTGCCGGTTGTTCTGCAGCCTGCCGTGCACCGCCCGGAGGCTCCAGATCCGACCGCTGCAGTAGTCGCCGTAGAAATAGCGCCCCCGAGCCGCGGGCACCGACCGGCCGCGGTAGACGTAACCGCCCGTGATCGAGCAGCCGAAGCGGTGGCTGTAGACGACGACCGGAAAGACGAGTCTCCCTCGCGGGTTGACCCGCTGGCCGTTCGTGTACCGGGAGCGCCCTTCCCAGACGCGCCATCCGTAGTTGTTCAGGGAGCGCTGCTGAGCGGGCGTCCGCACGTCGACTTCCTCCCACGAGCCCTGGCCGACGTCGCCGATGTACAGGTCGCGCGTCGCACGGTCCCACGAAAACCGCCACGGATTACGCAGGCCGTAGCCGACGGTCTGCCACGTCGCCCCGCGCCGGTCGACGTTCAGGCGCAGGAGCTTGCCGAGGTGGGAGCCGAGGTTCTGCGAATGGTTGTGCGGGTCGCCGCCCGAGCCGCCGTCGCCGGTACCCGCGTACAGCAGGCCGTCAGGCCCGAACTGGAGCTGCCCACCGTCGTGGTTGTCGAACTCCCGGTGCGGGACGCGCAGCAACGACTTCGCCGTCCGTCTCAGGCCGATCGCCCCGTTGGAGCGGAACTCGTAGACCCGTACGTCCCCGCTCCTGTCGTTGAAGTAGACGAAAAAGCGGTAGTTCCGCGTGTACCGCGGATGGAAGGCCACCGACAGGAGCCCCTGCTCGCCGCCGCTCCGCACCATGCTGCGGATGTCGAGGAACGGCTTCGCGCGCAGCCTGCCGTTGACGATCACGCGGATCCACCCCGCCTGCTCGACGGCGTAGAGCTTTCCCGGCTCGCTGCGCGGCTGGGCCACGTACACGGGCGAGTCGAGGCCCGAGGCGAAGAGCCGCAGGTGCAGCTGCGACCGCTGCGGGCCGTTTGCAGCCGCGCACGACGCGACTGCTGCCGCCGACAGCAGCATGACCCCGAGAGAACGCTTCACGACCTGAGCAGGACCTTCCGCAGCTCGTCCTCCTTGCCGGGCTGCAGGATCGCCAGAACCTGGTCGCCGGGCTGGAGCTCGGTCGCGCCGACCGCGATCTCCGCGCGTCCGTTGCGCATGATCGAGATCAGACGCGAGCCCTCGGGCAGGCTGAGCGACTCGACGCGCTGGCCGGCAGCAGGAGCGCCCTCGTCGATCATCACCTCGACGATCTCGAGATTCTCCTTGCGGAGCTCGAGCAGGTGGACGAGGTCGTGCTCGGGCACCTCGTGCTCGATCAGCGCCATCAGGCCGCGGGTCGCAGAGACCGTGGGCGAGATCCCGAGCAGGTCGAAATGCGCCTGGTTGCGCGGGTCGTTCACGCGGGCGATCACCTTCGGCACGTCGTACTTCTCGCGCGAGAGCTGGCTGATGATCAGGTTGTCCTCGTCGTCGCCGGTGAGGGCGGCGACCACGTCCGGCGGGCGCGCGATTCCGGCCCGCTCGAGGACGTAGATCTCCGTCGCGTCGCCGAGCAGGACCTGGTGCTCGAACTCCTGCTCGAGCCGCTCGAAGCGGTCGCGCCGCTGTTCGATCAGCGTCACCTCGTGGCGCCCATCCCGGACGAGCGTGCGCGCGAAGTTGGCGCCCACCTTCCCCCCGCCTGCGACGAGGATGTACACCCTAGGTGGCGGCCGGCTCCGCGGGTCGAACCTCGCAGGCCCGCACCGCGTCGAGCAGGACGTCGATCGCGACCGAGGTCGGGCAGACGGTCCGCAGGCCGCGCTGCCGGTAGAACTCGGCGCGCGCCGGGTCGAGTATACGGACGACGACGCACTGGTTGTCGAAGCGCTGCTGCGCTACTTGTCCGATCACGATGTTGGTGTTGTCGCCGTCCGTCGAGACGACGACGGCGTCGGCCTCCTCGATCCCGGCCTCGCGCAGGACCTCGATGTCCATCCCGTGGCCGAGGACGAAGCCTCCGCGCCAGTTCTCGCCGAGACGGCCGAGCGCCTCCTCCTTCTCGTCGACCGCGGTGACCTCCCACCCTTCCCGGTCGAGCTGGAGGGCGACGTTGGAGCCGACACGGCCGCACCCGATGACTAGTGCCTTCATAGGACTCAGCGTAGCTTTTGGCAGGTCATTCGGAGGGTTCGCCGTCCTCTTCCATGACCCCTTCCGGGAAGGCGACCACGAGCACCTCGCAGGGCGCCTTGCGCAGGACGTATTCGACCGTCGGCGAGAAGAACCGCGACTGCCGGCGCCACCGAGGAGCGGAGCCGAGGACGATCAGGTCGGCGCCGCTGCGCTCGGCCTCCTTGACGATCGCCTCGCCTATCGAGCGGGCGCGCACGGTCTCGCCACGCACGGCGACGCCGTGGTCGGCGCCGAGCAGCTGGGCCTCGGCGAGGGAGGCGGCTGCGCGCTCCTCCTCGATGTCGAGCTCCGACTCGATCGCCCGGTCGAGAGGGACCCGGATCACGTGCAGCGCTTCCACCTCGGCAGCGCGCTCCTGGGCGAGCTTGACCGCCGTCGCGATCATCTCCTCCCCGATGACGCCCAGCTTCATCGGCACCAGGATGCTCGAGTACTGCGTCTCCGGGAGGTGCTCCGACGGAGCCTGGACGTGCTCGAACAGGCCCGCCCCGCGCGTGTGGCGTGTGACGCCGTACACCACCAGGCCGGCGGCGAGCCAGATCGGCCCGCCGTACCGGGCGCCGGCATGGGTTGCCAGGGCGACGATGAAGATCCCGAAGGTGGCCACCGAGCCGAGGAGCGCGGGCAGCGGCACCTCGACGCCGCGGATGCGGATCCCGCCGGGGACGCGGTAGGGCCGCGCGAGATTGGGCTCGGTGTAGCGAAGCCTGATCACCGCCAGCTGGGCGGCCGTGAACGCCAGCAGCACGCCGAAGCTGAAGAGAGACGCCAGGAACGTGACCTCGTCGGTGAGGAACGCCGTGCCGACGAGGAGGGCGATCGAGATCAGCGCCGCGGCGACGATCGCCTCGGGCGAGACGAGCGTGCGGCGGTTGAGCCGGCCGAAGGCCCGTGGGAGCTGTCCGTGCTCCCCGAGCGAGTGCGCAAGCCGCGTGAAGCCCGACATCGACGTCGTCACGGCGACGAGCAGAATCACCGCGCCCGTGAGGCCGACGTAGATGCGCAGCGCGGTGCCGAAGCCTGAGCCAACGTGATCCTGCAG
>JBKPBQ010000496.1:0-6685 GCA_046726955.1 Acidobacteriota bacterium | reverse complement strand
GTCTTGGGCCATGATCGCCATCCGCCGCGCGTCGGCCTTGCTGAGCCTCGCGTTCGTGGCCACGACGCCGATCGTCGTGTGCTCGGCCGGCCGCGGCCTCGCTCCGAGCGCGCCCGAGCGCACGAGCACCCGCGCGTCGGCGAGCCCCTTCCCGTCCTCGGTGCGCACTCCGGCCACGACCTTCCCCGTCGCGGGGTCGATGACGTCGCCCACGGGGTTCGCGGCCACGAGCGCGGCCACGACGAGGCCGTCGGGCAGCGTGATCGCCGCCGTTCCGATCCCGGACTTCATCATGCGCGTCGGCCCGGCGCTCTTGCCGAGCGTCGCTCCCGCCCCCGCGCCGACCGAGCCCTCCGCGACGGGGCCGTTCGTGGCGGCGAGCGCTGCCTGGTAGCCGCACTCGGCGGTGGGCCGGATCTTCGGGCTTCCGCCCACGCCGAGGTCGAAGAGGATCGCCGCGGGGACGATCGGGACTTTCGCCACCATCGCGTCGTAGCCGATGTTGCGCTCGTCGAGGTAGCGCACGACGCCGGAGGCTGCGTCGAGACCGAACGCGCTGCCGCCGGCGAGGAGGATCGCGTTGACCTTGTCCACGTGGTTGACGGGGTCGAGGAGGTCCGTCTCGCGGGTGCCCGGCGCGCCGCCCCGCACGTCGACACCGGCCACGGCTCCCGCCTCCGTCAAGATCACGGTGCAGCCGGTGGGCCGCTCCTTCAGCGTGAAGTGGCCGACCTTGATGCCCTCGACCGCGGTCAGGGCGTGGGCGGCGTCCGCGGCGACGGCGGAGCGCGCGCCGAAGACGACGGCGAGGAGCACGGCGAGCGGGCGGGCCAAGTCACACCTCCACGAAGTGCACGGCGAGCAGACTACTTTGAAACACCGGATCCCGCCAACACGAACGACGGCACGCTAGACTAGCGGGCGATGAGCCACACGGACAGCGTGGTGAAGCAGGTCGACGCGCTCCTCGACGAAGCAGCCGCGTTCACGGGCGAGCTCGTCCGCATCCCCACGATCAACCCTCCGGGCGAGAACTACGAGGACTGCGCCCGTCTCATCGGCGAGCGGCTCCGCCGCTTCGGCTTCGAGGTCGAGTACCACGCGGCGGAGGGGATGCCGGAGCACACGGCCACGCACCCTCGGCTGAACGTCGTGGGCTCGCGCGCGGGCGACGGTCCCGGTCCGGTCGTCCACCTGAACGGCCACTTCGACGTGGTCCCTCCCGGGAAGGGATGGACGGTCGATCCCTTCGGCGGGAGCGTGAGCGAGGGGAGGGTCTGGGGACGCGGCACGTGCGACATGAAGGCGGGGATCGCGGCCGCCGTGTACGCAGCCGAGGCCCTGCGGCGCGCCGGTGTGAAGCTTCCCGGCCGCATCGAGGTGAGCGGCACCGTGGACGAGGAGAGCGGGGGATTCGCGGGTGTCGCCTGGCTCGCCAAGGCCGGCCGGATCTCGCGCACGAACACGGACTACGCGATCATCCCCGAGCCTCTGGGCGTCGACCGCATCTGCGTCGGCCACCGCGGCGTCTACTGGTTCGAGGTCGAGACCCGCGGGCGGATCGCCCACGGCAGCATGCCGTTCCTCGGCGTGAGCGCGATCGAGAGCATGGGCGCGGTGCTCGAGGCGTTCCGTGAGCGCCTCCTGCCCGTGCTGGGCACGCGCGTCACGCGCATGCCGGTCGTGCCGTCCGGTGCCGCCCGCGCCACGCTCAACGTCAACGCGGTGCAAGGCGGGCAGGCGGGAGAGGCGGTGCAGTCGCCGTGCGTGGCCGACCGCTGCCTCGCCATCTTCGACCGGCGCTTCCTGATCGAGGAGGGCTTCGAGAAGACGCGCGACGAGGTGCGAGCGCTCCTCGAAGAAACCGCGCGACGCGTCCCGACGCTCGAGTACGAGCTGCGCGATCGGATGGTCGTCCATCCGGTGGAGACGCCCGCGGGATCGCCCCTCACCCACGCCCTCGCGCGCGCGATCCGCGAGGTCCGCGGCGCCGAGGCGGCGCTCATCGCCAGCCCCGGTACTTACGACCAGAAGCACTTCGCCCGCCTCGCGGGTGTCGAGCACTGTGTCGCCTATGGCCCGGGTGTCCTCGAGCTCGCCCACCAGCCCGACGAGTGGTGCGCGATCGAGGACCTGCGCGACGCCACGCGCGTGATCGCCCTCGCGCTCGTGGACCTGGCGCGAGGAGGGCGTCCGGCCTAGCTCGCCTCGTCGGGGGCGACGCGCGCCAGGACCTCGCGCGCGATCGACCGGGCCAGCTCGTCCTGCAGGGCGAGCACATCCTTCACGTCGCGGTCGTAGCTCTCCGCCCACAGGTGCTCGTCGGTGGCGGCGTCGATGAGCTGGGCGGTGACGCGCACGCGGTTGCCCGCGCGCACCACCGAGCCCTCGACCACGGCGGTCACCCCGAGCTCCCGCGCGATCTCCGGCAGGGGTTTCGTGTCCCCCTTGTAGCGCAGGACCGACGTCCGGGAGATGACGCGCAGCGCGCGCACCTTCGCGAGGTCGGTGATGAGGGCGTCCGTCATCCCGTCCGTGAAGAACTCGTGCTGCGGGTCGCCGGAGATGTTCGCGAACGGCAGGACTGCGATGGAGGCGCCGGCGCGAGCGCGCGCGGACAGGGGAGCGGACGTCGGGGCAGGATCGGGTGTCGGCGGAGGAACGTGCTTGCCCCCCGGCGGATAGACCTTCCGGGCGAGGAGGAGGCCGAGGACGACCGTGGCGAGAGCGCCGACGAGCTGGGCGACGATGCGGCCCGCAAAGGAGATCCAGGCGGAGCGGACCTTGTCGCGTTTCTTCTTGGACTGCTTGCTCTCCGGGGTCGCCTCGGCGGGCGCGGGTGCCGGCGGAGCGATTCGAACGAGCTTGGTTCCGTCCTGTCGGCTTTCCGTCACTCGGACCTCGGATCGAACCTCACCGGGCACCCTCTCCGCTCAGGTCGGCAGAACCCCGCCCCCAGCGCGATCTCGCGTCGGTCGAACGTCTTTAATGGCACGGCTCTCCTGCCGCATTCGGTTGGCAAACGATGTGCCATCGCCTAACGGCCGGAATCTGCGGCATTAGACCGGCTTCGGTCGAGGAGGGTCACGCCGGGTGAGGAATTACGAGCTTTTGTGCCAATGAGTTAGGCGTCGGACGAGGCGGGCGCGGGGCTTTTCGACACGCCGTGGTAAGAATGGCAACGAGCGGCCGAGGCTGCCATTTTTGTCTCCACCGGAGGACTTCAGCCCTGCTTGAGCATCCGGTCCGGCGTCTGGCGGTCGAGGAACCTCAAGTGGAGCCGCGGGATCCCATCGGGCCCCTTTCGCACATCGCGGATCTCGGCGCGGGTGGCGAAGCCGCCCCCCGCCTCCTGCACCAGGATCGTGTCGCCCTTCATGAAGTCGAGCGACGTCATGACCCGGGCACCGCCCTTGCTGATGTTGTCGGCGACGGTGAGCTCTTCCTGCAGGACCGCGCCCCACTCGTCCACCTGCTGGATCGTGAAGTTGACGAAGATGTCCACGCGGCGATGGACGCGCCGCTCCGACGAGTCGCCGGCGGGGGCCGGAGGCTCCGCCTTGGGCATCGGCGAAGGGGTCGCGGGAGGAGACGCGGGCTCCGAGGGCGGAGAGGCGGCAGGCGGCGAGGGGGGAGACGGGTCGAGCGGCGTCTCTCCCGGTCGCGGCATGAGAGGCGGGCTCAAGCCGGGCTGGCTGTCCGACGGGAGCAGGAATCGCGCGCTCGGGCGCTCGTGGAACCCCCGGGGCGGGAACTTTCCAAAGAACATCACGCCCACGCGGGTCTGCTCGCCCTTGCGGGAGATCCCCCGCACGAGCGAGTAGACACGGTAGGAGACGTCGTTCAGGTCGTACTGCCGGAGGCGCTTGGGGAGATTCAACGACAGATGCAGCACCTGGCCGAGCTCGACGCTACGGGACAACGTGAAGGAAGCTCCGCCCGCGGAGATGTCGTCGGTGTTGCAGATCTCCTCCCAGGTGCCGCCATCGCTGAGGAAGCCCTGGACCCTCACCGCGATCGCGATTCCCAGCCGAGGATTACGTCGGCGCTCTGCGCCGCTCACAGGGGGATGACCGTGGTTATCACGTCAGGTAGGCGGGAATGTTAGCCCAAAAGGCGAGCGGGTCGTCAACCTCCGGCTCGCCCCTCGTAATGGCGTAGAATTGAAGGTCTTGCGGTCTTTGGAGAGTGATTGCGCGACGGAGGGCGATTGAGCGCCGAGCGCGTGGCGCTCGCCCCCGTGCGTCTGTTGGGGGGGGTTGCGGAGCGCTTGGCCGCCCACGCGGGGGGCATGAGCCTGCTCCTCGCCCGGGCGGTGCAGGCGACCGTCCGCGGCGAGGTGCGCTTCCGGGACATCGTCATCCAGGCCTACCTGATGGGAGTGCAGAGCGTTCCTCTCGTTTGCGTGACCGGGATCCTCTCCGGTGTCGTGACCTCCATGCAGGGCGGGTACCAGTTCACGAGCGCCGTGCCCCTCTACGTCCTCGGCAGCGTCGTCACCTCGAGCGTCGTGCTCGAGCTGGGCCCCGTCATGACCGCTTTCGTGCTCATCGGCCGGGTGGGGGCCCGGATCACCGCGGAGCTCGGGACGATGCAGGTCTCCGAGCAGATCGACGCCCTCTACTCGCTGGGTCGCGACCCGGTGCCGGTGCTCGCCGCCCCCCGCCTGATCGCGGGCACGGTGACGGCGCCGCTCCTCGTCGGCCTCGCCAACCTCGTGGGCTTCGTCGCGGGGATGATCGCGGCCCGCTCCACGACCGGCCTCGGCACCGACTCGTTCCTCTACGGAGCGCGCCTGTTCTGGCACTCCTGGGACCTCTTCTACTCCCTGATGAAGGGAACGGTCTTCGGCTTCATCGTCCCGCTGATCGCCGTGCACATGGGCCTGCATACCCGCGGCGGGGCGGAGGGCGTAGGACGGTCGACCACGACTGCGGTCGTGATCATGATCATCTCGGTGCTCGTGCTCGACGCGATGTTCCCGCCTCTCTTCCTGAACTGACCGATCATGATCGAGTACCGCGACGTCTGGAAGGCGTTCGACGTGCCTGTGCTCTCCGGGATCAGCCTCACCGTCAACGACGGGGAGCTGCTCTCGATCGTGGGGCCCTCGGGCACGGGCAAGAGCGTGCTGCTCAAGACCACGAACGGGCTCCTCGTGCCCGACGCCGGGGACGTCGCCGTGGACGGGGAGTCGGTCTACCACTCCGGACGGGATGCCGTCGACCGGATCCGCCGCAAGGTGGGCTACGTCTTCCAGTACGCCGCGCTCTTCGACTCCATGACCGTGTACGAGAACGTGTCGCTGGGCCTCTCCGACGCCGAGCTCAAGCGCCTGCCGCGCGAGGAGGTCCTGCGCCGCGTCGTGGAGTCGCTGGAGGACGTGAACCTCGACACCGAGATCGTGCTCAACAAGCTGCCTTCCGCGCTCTCCGGGGGCATGCGCAAGCGCGTGGGCCTCGCCCGCGCCATCGTGGGCCGGCCCCAGATCATCCTCTACGACGAGCCGGTGACCGGCCTCGACCCCGTGAACACCGCCGCCGTCTCCCGCCTCATCGTCGAGATCGCGGAGAAGACGCACGTGACCTCGATCCTCGTGACGCACGACATCGAGCAGGCGCTCGAGATCTCCGACCGCATCGCCCTCCTCGAGCACGGCAAGCTGCGCTTCGTGGGGACACCCGCGGAGTTCCGGGCGAGCACGGATCCCGTGGTGAAGGCGTTCGCGGACCGCAAGGCCGCCGCCGCCGCGGCCCTCAAGATCATGGAGGAACAGTGACGCCCGAAAAACCCCTTCCCCCCGCTCCTCCCTCGAAGGGCATAAGCCGCGAGGTCACCGTCGGCTTCCTCGTGATCGCGGGGGTCGCGGCCATCCTCATCACCCTGTTCACCCTGACCGACGCGGCGCTCTTCCGCGGCCGCTACGTCGTGCACACGACCGTCCCCAACGCAGGAGGGATCCGCAAGGGCGACCCCGTGCAGATGCGCGGCGTCAACATCGGGCGCGTCCTGCAGTTCTTCATCAACGAGAAGATCGTGACGATCCGGCTGGAGATCGAGGGCGAGTACAAGATCCCGGCGGATTCGCGCGTCGAGCTGAGGAGCGCGGGCCTGCTCGGAGGCATGGTGGCGGACGTCATCCCCGGCAGCTCCCCGAAGACCGTCAGCTGGGGGGACAGCCTCCCGGGATCGATCGGGCAGGGGATGTTCGAGCAGGTGGACGACCTCACCAAGGCGGCCCAGACCGCGGTGGGCCGCGTGGAGAAGCTCCTCTCCGACGAGACGGTGACGAACGTCGAGAAGGGGAGCGGGGAGGTGCGCCAGCTGCTGCAGGAGCTGCAGGGAACCGTGGTCGAGCAGCGCAAGGAGCTCATCGTGCTCTCGCGCAACCTCCGGAAGTCGTCCGAGGGCATCGAGAAGGCGACGGCGGGCCCGGAGCTGGAGCGGGCGGTGAAGCGGCTGGACGCGCTCACGGAGCGGATGGACGGCGTCCTCGACGGCCTCACGCGCTCCTCGAGCTCGATGGAGGCGGTGATGGCGCGCATCGAGCGGGGAGAGGGCTCGCTCGGCAAGCTCACGAAGGACGACGAGCTCTACGTGAACGCGGCCGAGGCCGCGGCCAACCTCAAGAAGGCGGCGGCGGAGATGGCCCGCCTCACCGAGGACATCCGCCTCAACCCCAAGA
>JBKPBQ010000495.1:0-6981 GCA_046726955.1 Acidobacteriota bacterium | reverse complement strand
GTATTGGGCTGGAGGTCTTCGAAGCAGCGCGACGTGCCGCAGCTCCGGGACGACCCCACGCGGAAGCCGTCGATCGCGACGCCGTCCGCGAGCGTCACCGCAAGGCCGTAGTTGATGCGCCCCGCGCCCGCGTCGAGCCGGTTCGCCACGACGAGGGAGTTCGCGAACGTGGGCTGGGCCCGGGGCGCGCACCCCCACGCCCACTGGCCGATCGCGATGCCGACGTCGAAGGCGCCGGCCCCGATCGCTTGCACCGTGTTCCCGGCGATGACCGTATCGTCGTGGTTCGCCACCCATTGGCCGCTGTCGAGCTGCAGCTCATCCACGGCGGCGATTCCTCCGAAAGCCTTGCCGCGGTCGGAGACGATCTGGTTGCTCTCGATCGAGACGCCGCCCACGAAGGCGACGATCCCCACGTCGGTCGGGTTGCGGATCGAGTTGTCGTGGATCGAGCCCGAGCAGGCCATCGAGATCGCGTCCGCCCAGTAGCACTGGCGTCGATCCCCGCCCTGGCTGTCGCAGAGGTTGTAGCCGAGGTCGGCGAAGCGGTTGCCGTACACCGAGACGGCGCGGCACGCGGGCACGCCCTGCGCGTCGAGCGGCCCTTCCCCGAGGTGGAGCGACGTCCAGCCCGCGGGGTTCGCGACCTCGTTGTCGTGGAACGCGGTTCCCGAGGCGACGGCGCTCCAGCCGAGCTCGATGAGCGCGGGTCGGTGGAAGCGGCGCCGCCAGCCGGTGAAGGGAGGCATGCGGGGCGAGCACGAGGAATCGAGACCTCCGTCGAACGCAAGATGATCGATCGAGACGCGATGTCCCTCGGCGTCGAAGATCTGCATCTGGTGCTTCGGGTGTCGCTCGCAGCCGGGAAGCGGCTGGACCCCGGGACGTCCGAGCAGGCGATCGTCGTTCGGCTGGTCGGGAGGAGGGATGAGGCAGCCCGTGGGCGGGTACTCGTCGTAGCCTCGGAACGGCGCGAGGGAGATCCGCGGGTACGCTCCGGATCCCGTCGACGTCCACGTCTGGCCGTCCGCACGGGCCCGGACGACACCGTCGTTGATCGTCTCCACTACGGTGTCGCCGCGCAGCTGGTAGACGGGCGGGCTCAACGGATAGCTCTCCCCGCGGAGCATCACGATCGACAGGCCGTGGCCTTCGCCGTCCACCGCGTACTCGAACGCCGTCTGGAGGTTGATCAGGTTGCAGACCGCGGCGCGCGTGGGATGGGTCGAGGGGGCGACCACCTGGTCCTGGCCTCGCCGATAGCTGCGGCACTCGCAGCCTTCGTAGACGGCGTTGCCGCCGCACTTGATGTAGTTCTGCGCGGGTTCGGCGCTCGCGCCCGCCAGTCCGGCCACGACGACCAGGGTTCCCACGTATCGCACGACCTTTCGATCGTAACCGCTTCTTCGCGGTTGCACACCCCGATTTTCGTAAAGAAGCGGGGCACACCCCTTGCACACCCGGAGGGCGCTCCCAACCCGGGCCGCAAGAGAGCGCGATCGGCTGGTTCCTGACGCCCTCTCTGCGGGCAGGGTTGTGCAATTTCTACAGAATGGAAGTCCACTTCGAGCCATACCTGTACCTGGCCGGGCTGACCCACAAGTCGGCCCTGATCGCGTGGGGCGGGTTCTACTTCAAGGTCGCCCGGAAGACCGCCGACTGGAAGCTCGTCGACGACTCCGACCTCGACAACGTGCATCCCCCGCGCCGCTCCTCGATCGGCTCGAAGTCCGATCCCTACGGCCCCGCGCGCGTGGAGGTCCGCGATGCCGACGGGGCGGTCGTAGCCACCGGAGAGACGCGGACCGCCAACCACGTCTGGGTTTCCGGCCTCGACGCGGACCGCACCTACTCGTACCGTGTCTTCGTCAACGGGGAGGAATGGGCGGCGGGGCCGCGCCGCGACTGGCAGCTCGGCCGGACCCCGGGCGAGCAGGGCCTCGTCGAGTCCGGGCGCTCCTACGAGAACGCGTTCCGCACGCACCCCCGCCCGGACGCGGACGCGCCCCTCGTCTTCGCCGCCATCGGGGACTTCGGCACCGGCGTGCGGCGCCCCTCCACCGACCACCGTCGCCAGCGCGAGCTCGCTTCCGCCCTCGAAGCCGCCGTCGGCCGCGAAGGAATCCGGCTCGTGCTCACCACCGGCGACAACATCTACGCGGGACGATCCCTCCTCGGCATCCCGGTGGGAGCGACGGGCGACGAGGACGACGACTGGTTCTTCACGTTCTTCCAGCCCTACCGGTACGTAGTGAACCGCATCCCCTTCTACCCGTGCATCGGCAACCACGACGGCAACGAGACCGAGGTCAACGACGACCGCGACCAGATCATGGACAACTTCTACCTCGCGGAGCGGCTCCTCGGCGAGGAAGCTGCGGGCCGCGCCTCGATCGGTCCCGGTCTCTTCTACCGCTTCCGCTACGGCTCGCGTATCGAGCTCGTCTGCCTCGACACCTCGCGGCGGTTCCTGCTCTTCGGCGAGCGCTTCTTCCGCCACGCGAACCACGCCCCGTTCCTGGCCGCCGCCTTTCCTGAGCGCGACGGGGCGGACGCGCCGCGCTGGCGGATCGCCTTCGCGCACCACCCGCCGTACTGCGCGGGGCCGATGTGGGGCAACTCGCGCTCGAGCATCGAGCACCTCGTCCCTCTCTACCGGCGGTCCGGCGTGAAGATCGTCCTGAGCGGCCACGAGCACAACTTCCAGCACGCGCTCGTGGACGGCATCCACTACTTCGTGACGGGCGGCGGAGGCAAGGTCCGCCCCGGCGTTCCCCGCGGCTTCGCGGAAGCGGGAACGGTCGGCTTCTGCCCCCGCGTCCACTTTCTCCTCGTGAGGATCGAAGGCGATCGCGCGGTCGTCTCTCCCATCGGGGAGGATGGGCGTCCACTCCCGGTCGTCGGTCCCGACGAGCGGCCGGTCGCCGGCACCACCGTCGTGGAGGTGGGAGCGTGACCCGCCGCGGGAGACCGTCCTTTCGCCGCCCCAATCCCAACCCCGCCGCGGCCCGCGCGGCGGGCGTCTTTCGCGCCGCCGCGAGCCGCCGCCCTCGCTCGCCTCGGCGCGAGATCGGAGGCCCATGCCCAGCGCCGCCACCCGCACGCCGGAGATCCTCTCGACGCAACAGGCCGACATCCTCGACCAGTGGTTGAAGCTGCAGCTCGCCGCGATCACGCGGCGCGCGGACCTCATCAGCGACGACGACCTCCGCGCGCAGTCCCGCGATTTCCTCGCCGCCCTGACCCGGGCCCTCCAGCACGCGGGCAGGGTCTCTGACGTCGACTCCGCCCCGGAGTGGGCGGAGACTCGCGAGATGCTGCAGTCGCTCTCCGCCCGCCGCGCCCGCGCGGGCTTCTCGCCTTCGGAGACCGCGACCTTCATCTTCTCGCTCAAGGAGCCGCTCTTCGCGCGGCTGAGCCAGGAGCTCGAGACGGACCCCCGAGCGCTCGCCGACGAGACGTGGGCCATCACGGTCCTCCTCGACAAGCTCGGGCTCATGACGGTAGAGGCCTTCCTGAAGGCGCGCGAGGCGCTCATCCGCCGGCAGCAGGAGGAGCTCATCGAGCTCTCGACGCCGGTGGTCAAGCTCTGGGACGGAATCCTCGCCATCCCCCTCATCGGTACCCTCGACAGCTCGCGCACGCAGGTCGTGATGGAGAACCTGCTCCAGCAGATCGTGGAGACGGGCTCCGCGATCGCGATCATCGACATCACCGGGGTGGCCACCGTGGACACGCTCGTCGCCCAGCATCTGCTCAAGACGGTGGCCGCGGCCCGGCTCATGGGGGCGGACTGCATCATCAGCGGGGTGCGGCCGCAGATCGCCCAGACGATCGTGCATCTCGGCGTGAACCTGGGCGACGTGGTCACGAAGCCCTCGCTCGCCCTCGCTCTCGCCCTCGCCTTCAAGAGGACGGGAATCACCGTGAGCAAGGCCGCGAGCTGAGGATCGGCCATGGAACGCATCCCGATACTGAAGCTGGGCCCCTACCTCCTCGTCACGATCCAGGTGGACATGCACGACCGCCTGGCCATGACCCTGCAGGACGACCTCATGACCGCGATCCGCGCCCGAGAGGCGCGGGGCGTGCTCATCGACATCTCCGCCCTCGAGATCGTGGACTCCTTCATCGGCCGCATGCTCGGCAACATCGCCGCCATGTCGCGGGTGCTCGACGCGGAGACGGTGGTGGTGGGCATGCAGCCCGCGGTGGCGATCACGCTCGTCGAGCTCGGGCTGTCGCTGCCCGGGGTGCGGACCGCCCTCGACGTGGAGAAGGGGATGGAGCTCATCCAGTCGTCGCTCGAGCGGCGGAGAGAGGCCGGCGCTGCCGCGGAGTGAGCGACTCGCGATCCGCACGCAGGAGGACGTGGTGCGCGTCCGCAAGGTCGTGCGCGAGGCCGCCGTGGCCGTCGGCTTCACGCTCGTGGAGCAGACGAAGGTGGTGACGGCCGCGAGCGAGCTCGCGCGCAACACCCTCGTGCACGGAGGCGGAGGCGAGCTGCAGCTGGAGGTGGTGAACGGCCAGGGGCCGCGCGGGGTGAAGCTCGTCTTCGAGGACAAGGGGCCGGGCATCCCCGACGTCGCCCTCGCCCTGAAGGAGGGCTACAGCACGGGCACCGGGCTGGGGCTCGGTCTGAGCGGGGCGAAGAAGCTTATGTCGGAGTTCTCGATCGACTCCGAGCTGGGGAGGGGCACGCGGGTGACCGCGGCCCGATGGAAGTGAGCGAGCCGTCGACGGACCGCCGACAGTGGACGATTCCCGTCACCGAGGCCAGCCAGGTCGCGGAAGCCCGGCGGCGAGGGGGGGTCCTCGCCCGCGCCGCCGGCTTCGACGCCGAGAAGGCAGGGGCGCTCGCGCTCGTGGTCACGGAGGCGGGCACGAACGTGGTGCGGCACGGAGGCGGCGGCGAGATCGTGCTGCGCACGTTGAAGGGGCCGGGGCCCGCGGGCGTGGAGGTCCTCGCCCTCGACTGCGGCCAGGGAATCGCGAACGTCGCGGAGTCGCTCGCCGACGGCTACTCGTCGCGGGGCACGTCGGGAACGGGTCTGGGGGCGATCCGCCGCCAGTCCGACGTCTTCGACCTGCACTCCCTGCCCGGCCGCGGCACCGCGATCGTCTCTCGCCTGTACGCCTCCGCTCCGGCGGTGGACCCGACGGCGGCTCGCGTCGCCATGGCGGTGGGAGCGGTGTGCCTTCCCCTGCGCGGCGAGGAGGCCTCCGGCGACGCGTGGGCTTGCCTCCCTGTCGCCGGAGGTTCGCGCTTGCTCCTCGTGGACGGAGTCGGCCACGGCGAGGGAGCCGCCGAAGCGGCGGCGCGCGCGGTCGAAACCTTTCTCGACAACCCAAAGACGCCGCTCATTCCCCTCCTCGAGACGATGCACGAGGCGCTGCACCCGACGCGCGGCGCCGTGGCCGCGATCGCCGAAGTCCAGCCGGGAGCGGGCGCCGTGCGTTACGCGGGCGTGGGCAACATCTCCGCGTCCGTGTGGTCTCCCGGCGGCACCCAGCGTCTCGTCTCGATGAACGGCACGCTCGGCCACATGGTGACCTCCCTGCGTGAGTTCTCCTACGCGTGGCGGGACGACGGGCTCCTCGTCCTCCACTCCGACGGGCTGCAGACGAGGTGGAGCCTCGACGACTACCCGGGGCTCGCCGCCCGCGACCCCAGCCTCGTCGCGGGCGTGCTCTACCGCGACTGGGCGCGCGGCCGCGACGACGTCACCGTGATCGCGGTGCGCGGCCTCGAGGTCTCGCGGTGAACGTCACCCTGCTCACGCTCGAGATCCGTTTCGAGCACGACGTCGTTCTCGCCCGCCAGCGCGCTCGGCAGATCGCGGCGCTCCTCGGCTTCGACAACCAGGACCAGGCGCGCATCGCCACCGCGGTCTCGGAGATCGCGCGCAACGTCTTCAGCTACGCGAAGGTCGGCCGCGCCCTCTTCCGCGTGGAGGGAAAGACCGCGCCCCAGGTGCTCGTGGTCGAGGTGGCCGACCAGGGACCGGGAATCCCGAACCTCAAGCACGTCCTCTCCGGGCACTACCGCTCGGAGACCGGAATGGGCCTCGGGCTCCTGGGAGCGCGCCGGCTCATGGACTGGTTCAAGGTGGAGAGCGAGCCCGGGCGGGGCACGACGGTCTGGCTGAAGAAGATCCTCCCCGCGGCCGCACCGCTCGTGACTGCGCAGACGATCCCCCACATCGCCGGCGAGCTGCAACACCTCAGCCCCCAGAACGCCTTCGAGGAGGTGAGGGAGCACAACCAGGAGCTCCTGCGCGCGCTGGACGAGCTCAAGAGCCGCCAGGACGAGCTCGTGCGGCTCAACGAGGAGCTGCAGGACACGAACCGCGGTGTCCTCGCCCTCTATGCCGAGCTCGACGAGAAGGCCGACCACCTCCGCCGCGCCGACGAGATGAAGTCGCGCTTCCTCTCGAACATGAGCCACGAGTTCCGGACGCCGCTCAACTCCATCACCGCGCTCTCACACCTCCTGCTGGAGCGAATGGACGGCCCACTCACCCCCGAGCAGGAGAAGCAGGTCGGCTTCATCCGCCAGGGCGCGCGGGATCTGACCGAGCTCGTCAACGATCTTCTCGACCTCGCCAAAGTGGAGGCGGGCAAGGTGACGGTGCGGCCCGTGGAATTCGACGTCGAGAGCCTGTTCGGCGCGCTCCGCGGCATGCTGCGGCCGCTCCTCGTGAACGAGTCGCTTCGCCTCGTCTTCGAGCCCGCCGCCGACATCCCGCCGCTCCACACCGACGAGGGCAAGGTGTCCCAGATCTTGCGGAACTTCATCTCGAACGCGCTCAAGTACACCGAGCAGGGTGAGGTGCGGGTGAGCGCCACCCTCGCCGACGGCGGCGCCGCCGTCGCCTTCGCGGTCGCCGACACCGGCATCGGCATCGCCTCCGAGGACCAGGAACGCATCTTCGAGGAGTTCGCGCAGGTCGAGAACCCCCTCCAGCATCGGGTCAAGGG
>JBKPBQ010000494.1:0-14479 GCA_046726955.1 Acidobacteriota bacterium | reverse complement strand
CGCGCGCGCCGCGCCGGCCAGCGCCGCCTCGATCGTGCGCAGCGGGCACGAATCACACATCTCCGCGGCCAGCCCTTCGTCCTCCCCGAGCCGGCCGTGGAGCTCGATCAGGACCCAGCGGCCCGCGGCGTAGCGGAGCTCGGCGCAGAAGGGAGAGTCATCGAGGGCAGCCGCCCACACGGCGGTGGCCACTACCTCTCGCAGGCCGGGAGGCGGATCGGCGCGCCGGTAGGCGACGATCCTGTCCCCGCGCCAGTGCTGCCGCAGCGGGTAGAAGAAGCTCGGCCGTCCTCCGACGACGAAGCCGTCGAGCTCGTACTGGTCGCCGTCCGCGTACTCCTCGACGACACCGAACTGGGCGAGCTCGGGCGCGTAGAGCTCGAGCTCCTGGACCTCCTCTATCGGATGGCCGAACTGCCGCACGCCCGAGCCGAGGGCGCTCGCCGGAGCCTTGATCACCCGCCGCTTGCACGACCCGCCGAAACGGTAGGGCCACCAGTCCGGGTTGAGGCCGGTGGTGGCGAGGGCCACGCGAAGCGCGAGACGACTCGAGCAGTTGACCGCGGCGGCGAGGCTGAGATGGCGCGTCGCGTCCCGCCGCGCCCCGACCTGGAGGACCGTGTCTTCCACGAGGGCCATCGTGAAGGCTGGCGGGTTGCCGTTGAGCGCCGGCGGACTCCACCAGCGGCTCGTGCCGATCCACGCGACGCCGGACGCGGGGTGGACCATTTCAGCTCTCAGAACCGTGACGCCCGTGGCGCCTTCCACGGAGGCCAGTCAGTGCAAGCGCCGTGCCGCGGGTCCTCGCGATCCCGTCACCGACCCCAGCAGCTCGCCTGTGTCCTCTGTCGCCTCTTTCGACAAATGTCCACGACCGACGGGATCGGACCTTCCCTGTCCGTCGCCGTGGGATGATCGAGCGGGCGATGGATCTCCAGTCCCCGGTCCAGTACGTGAAGGGCGTGGGCCCGCAGCGCGCGGACGCCCTCCGGAAGCTCGGCATCGCGACCGCCGAGGACATCCTGCTGCACGTGCCCATGCGCTACGAGGACCGGACGAAGTTCGCGCGGGTGGCCGAGCTGAAGCCGGGGATGAAGTGCTCGGTCTCGGGCCGGCTGGTCGTGGCGGGGCTGCGGCGCGCACGGCGCATGACGCTCTACGAGGCCCGGCTGGACGACGGCAGCGGGCGGCTGCTGAAGGCGCTCTGGTTCAACCAGCCCTTCCTGAAGGACGTGCTCAAGCAGGGGACGCGCGTCGTCCTCTTCGGGGCGGTGGAGCGCGACTCCTACGGCTCGCGGCAGCTCGTCATGATGTCGCCGCAGTACGAGGTCTTCGAGGAGGACGGGGAAGCGGCGGGCATCCACACCGGACGCATGGTGCCCGTCTACGAGAAGCTCGGTCCCCTCACGGGGAAGGCCCTGCGCCGCGTGCTCTTCCAGCTGTCGTCGCAGGTGCCGGACACGCTCGAGGATCCCCTCCCTCCCGAGATCCGCCAGAGGCTCGGCATCGTCGGACGGGCCGATGCCCTGCGCCGCGTGCACGTCCCGACTGCGGACGACGACATCGACGCGCTCAACCGCTTCCGCAGCCCGGGCCACCTGCGGCTCATCCTGGAGGAGCTCTTCCTCTTCCAGCTCGGCCTCGCCCGCCGCCGGAGCGGCCTCAGGCGCGAGCGCAAGGGCACCGCGTTCGCGATCACGGATGCGACGCGCGAGCTCGTCAAGAAGATCCTGCCCTTCCCGCTGACCGCTGCCCAGAAGCGCGTGCTCCGCGAGATCGCCGACGACATGCGCTCGCCGCACCCCATGAACCGGCTCATCCAGGGAGACGTGGGGTCGGGCAAGACGATCGTGGCCCTGCTCGCGATGGCGGTGGCGCTCGAGGACGGCTACCAGGCCGCGTTCATGGCACCCACGGAGATCCTCGCCGAGCAGCACTTCCTGACGTTCCGGAGGCTGCTCGCGCGCACGGCCTACCGTCCGTGCCTCCTCACCGCGTCGGTCAAGGGCAAGGAGCGCAAGGCGGCGCTCCAGGCGCTCGCCTCCGGTGAGGCGCGGATCGCGGTGGGCACGCACGCGCTCATCCAGGGCGGGGTGGAGTTCCACCGGCTCGGGCTTGCCGTCGTGGACGAGCAGCACCGCTTCGGGGTGCTGCAGCGCGACGACCTCCGGAAGAAGGGCTACGACGTGGACGTGCTCGTGATGACGGCCACACCGATCCCGCGGACGCTCGCCCTCACCGCCTACGGCGACCTCGACGTGTCGCTCGTGGACGAGAAGCCGCCTGGCCGCACGCCGATCGAGACCCGGCAGCGCACCCAGGCCGACCGCCGAGAAGTCCTGGACGTCACCCGCCGCGCGGTCGGGGAAGGACGCCAGGTCTACGTCGTCTACCCGCTGATCGAGGAGTCGGAGAAGCTCGAGGACGTGCGCGCGGCCACGGAGGCGGCCCGCGAGTGGCAGGAGGCGCTCCCCGAGGTCCGCGTAGGCCTCCTCCATGGCCGGCTCAAGCCCTCCGAGAAGGACGAGGTCATGGGCGGCTTCGCCCGCGGGGAGATCCAGGTGCTCGTGTCCACGACCGTGGTCGAGGTCGGGGTGGACGTCCCCAACGCCACCACGATGGTGATCGAGCACGCGGAGCGCTTCGGGCTCGCCCAGCTCCACCAGCTCCGCGGCCGCGTGGGCCGCAGCTCGCACCGCTCGACCTGCGTGCTCCTCACCTACGGCAAGCTCTCGGAGGTTGCGCGGGCCCGGCTCGACGTGATGACGGCGACGGAGAACGGCTTCGTGATCGCGGAGAAGGACCTCGAGATCCGCGGCCCCGGCGACTTCTTCGGCACGCGGCAGTGGGGGATGCCGAGCTTCCGCGTCGCCCACCTCTTCCGCGACCGCGACCTGCTGGAGAAGGCGCGGGTGGAGGCCTTCCGCTGCGTGGACGAGGCGGAGACGCCCGAGGCCCTGCAGGCGTTCCTGGAGAAGGGCGGGTGGGAGCGCCGCTTCGGCCTCGCCCGCGTGGGATGAGCCGCATCCTCGCCGGCCAAAGCAAGGGACGGCGGCTCAAGTCGCCGCGGGGGCTGGAGACGCGTCCCACGGGTGCACGCGTCCGCCAGACGCTCTTCGACATCCTCGCTCCGGAGCTTCCGGGCGCGCGCTTCCTCGATGCGTTCGCGGGCAGCGGTGCCATCGGCCTCGAGGCGCTCTCGCGCGGCGCGTCGAGAGTCGTGCTCGTGGACACGAGCGGCCCCGCGGTGGCCGCCGTGCAGGAGAACGCTCGCGCCCTTCAGAACGCCGGCGGGGAAGTGCAGGTCTTTCGCCAGGACGCGCGCGTCGCGGTGGAGGCGTTCGCCGACCAGGGGCTGCGCTTCGACGTCGTCTACCTCGACCCGCCCTATGCGGGCGAGCTCTACGAGCCGGTCCTCGAACGGATCGGGACCAGCGGCCTCCTCGCCGAGGGCGGGGTCGCGGTGGCCGAGCACTTCCACAAGAAGGTGCTCCCGGAGACAATAGGGGGCCTCGTCCGGACGCGAGAGGTCCGGGTGGGTGACCACCGACTCAGTTTCTACCGGCAGCCGCCTCCGGGGTCCAAAACCCCAGGGAGGGAGGAGTGAAGCGCAAGTCCCTCGCCGTCTTCCCGGGGTCGTTCGACCCCGTCACGAACGGCCACGTCGACATCGTCTCGCGCGCCCTCTCCATCACGAACGAGGTCGTGATGGCGATCCTCGTCAATCCCGACAAGGCCCCGCTCTTCTCCGTGGAGGAGCGCGTGGACATCCTCCGCGAGGCGTTCCGGGGCAACAAGCGGGTGCGGGTCGACACCTTCTCCGGCCTCCTCGTGGACTACGCGGAGAAGATCGGGGCCTCCGTGATCGTGCGCGGCCTGCGCGCGATCTCGGACTTCGAGTACGAGTTCCAGATGGCGCTCATGAACCGCCGCCTCGATCCCCGGATGGAGACGGTGTTCATGATGCCGGCGGAGAGCTACTCCTACGTCTCCTCGAAGCTGGTCAAGGAGGTCTTCCAGCTCGGAGGGCGGGTGAGCGACCTCGTGCCCCCGGTCGTGGAGCGGCGCTTGCGCGAGAAGTACGGGGCGGCCCAACGGCCCGCCCCGCGGCTCAGGAAAGTACGATGAAGGAGACGAAGAGCAGGACGATGAAGAAGAAGACGATGCCCGGTCCCCGACTCTCCCGCCGCGTGAAGAGCCTCGAGGTGTCCCCGACGGTGGCCATGGCCCAGCGCGCGGGCGCGCTCAAGGCGAAGGGCGTGCGCGTGCTGGACTTCAGCGTGGGCGAGCCCGACCAGCCCACTCCCGCCCACGTCGCGGCCGCCGGCAAGGCCGCCATCGACGCCGGCCGCACGAAGTACACGCCCGCCGCCGGTCTGCCCGAGCTGCGGGCGGCGGTGGTGGCGCGGTACCGGCAGGACTTCGGCGTGACGTTCGCGCCCGAGGAGGCCGCGATCACGGTGGGGGGCAAGCAGGCGCTCTACCTCATCGGCCAGGCGCTCTTCGACAAGGGGGACGAGGTGATCGTCCCCGTGCCCTGCTGGCCGACCTTCCCCGAGACGATCCGCCTCGCGGGAGCGTCGCCCGTTTTCGTGCGCACGACCGAGAAGGAAAGCTTCCGCGTCACCGCCAAGCAGATCGGGCGCGCGGTCTCCAAGAAGACGCGCGCCGTCGTGCTCAACACGCCCTGCAACCCGACGGGAGCGATCGTGGAGAGCGACGAGCTCCTGAAGATCGGCGAGCTCGCCCGCCGCCGCGACTTCACCGTCCTCTACGACGACACCTACGGGCACCTCACCTTCCGCGAGGTCGAGCCCGTGCTCCAGGCTTTGCGCGACCGCATCGGCGACCGCCTCGTCGTCCTGGGGACGGCGTCCAAGACCTACTGCATGACCGGCTGGCGCATCGGCTGGGTGCTCGGCCCGCGCGCGCTCGTCGACGCCTGCGCCGCCCTGTGCTCGCACAGCACGCAGAGCCCCGCGACGTTCGCCCAGCTCGGCGCGGTGGAGGCGCTCACCGGATCGCAGGACCTCGTGCGCCACCTCCGCGAGGAGTACCGCAAGCGCCGCGACTTCGTGCAGACGACGCTGCGCGCCTTCCCGGACGTGACGCTGGTCGAGCCCGCGGGCGGCTTCTACGCCTTCCCCAACCTCGCGGGCTACCTGACGCGCGCCGTGCCCACGACGCTCGCCCTCTCGCTCCGGCTTCTCGACGAGAAGGGCGTCGCGGTGGTGCCCGGCGAGGGCTTCTCCGCCCCCGGCTACGTCCGGCTCTCTTTCGCGCGCTCGCACGACGAGCTTCGCGAGGGCCTCTCGCGCATGCGCGAGTTCCTCGCCACCCTGCGGGAGGGGCCGGCGGCGCGCACGGCATGAGCCCGCACGACCTTCCGCCCGGGAGCCCGGTGATCCTCTACCTGGCCAACCCGCGGGAGAAGGTCTGGGGGCTGCTGCTCGCACTGCAGCCCGCGGGCGTCACCGTCCGCGGGCTCGACATCTCCGTCTTCGAGGACTGGATGCGCCAGGAGGCGCGCGGCGAGGACACGGGGCTGGGGCTGAGCACGCTCTTCTACCCGATGCACCGCCTGGAGCGGATGGAGCGTGACGAGACGCTCGGGCCGATCGAGAGCTACAACGACCGGTTCCGCCGGATCGTCGGCTTGAGCGTCCTCGAGGTCGCGGGGATCCAGCCCCCGGAGACGGGAACGGAGAGCTGATACTCGACTAGTATCCGAACGCTCCCGCGAGCGGCCCGATCGGCGCCAGGAAGACCGGCGCGAAGAGGAACAGATCGCCGTTCTGCCCGATCGACCGGCGATAGCCCATCGAGAGCGCGGGACCGGGACGCTGCGCCGCGTAGCCGCCCGACCAGAATGCGGAGTATCCGTAGCCACCGGGGTAGGAGCCGCCGCCCTGGTGGTTGCGGTAGAAGCTCGCGATCGGGTAGCGGGCGGCGAGCGCGTCCTCGCCGGCGTAGCCGAAGTAGCCCTGTCCCTGCGAGCCCTGCCCCTGCGAGGACCGATAGAAGGAGGCGATGTCGTACGGGTTCTGCAGGACCTTGTGGGTCGCTGCGGGCTCCCGGCGCGGCTGCT
This sequence comes from Acidobacteriota bacterium, assembly GCA_046726955.1. GTDB lineage: Bacteria > Acidobacteriota > Vicinamibacteria > Fen-336 > Fen-336 > CAVPGH01. The sequence continues at coordinate 8,391 of JBKPBQ010000494.1, read as the reverse complement.
CGTCATCGGGTTCCTGGGCCATCGTCCCTCCGGCGAGACCCAGGAGTGTCACCGCCAACGCCAGCTTTTTCAACATCGCAACTCCCTCCTCACCAGCACCATACGGAAATTGCAGGAAATCCACTGTGAGGTGCCTTACAGGGTGCCTCCCCCCTCCAGTATGCTCCTGGGAATGAGGCCGATCTACCTCGACCACCACGCCACGACTCCGGTCGCGCCCGAGGTGCTCCAAGCTATGCTGCCGTTCTTCTCCGAGCGCTTCGGCAACCCCTCGGGAAAGGCCCACGCGCTTTCGCGCGAGGCCAACGAGGCGGTGGAAGCCGCGCGCGCGCGCGTGGCCGCGCTCGTCGGCGCCGAAACCGAGGAGATCGTCTTCACTTCCGGGGCGACGGAGGCGGACAACCTCGCCGTGCGCGGCGTCGCGCGGGCGGCGGGGTCCCGTGGGCGGCACGTGGTGACGAGCGTCCTCGAGCACGCGGCCGTGCTCGAGCCCTGCCGCACGCTCGAGCGCGACGGCTTCGAGGTGACGAGAGTGGCGGCGGCACCCGACGGCGTCGTCGCCGCGTCGGCCGTCGCCGCGGCGCTCCGCCCGGACACCGTCCTCGTCTCGGTGATGGCCGCCAACAACGAGATCGGGACGCTCCAGCCGGTGGCGGAGATCGGCGCGCTCTGTCGCGAGCGCGGGATTCTCTTCCACACCGACGCCGTGCAGGCGGTCGGGCGCGTTCCTGTTTCCGTGCAGGACTGGAGCGTCGATTTGATGAGCTTGTCCGCGCACAAGATGTACGGTCCAAAAGGTGTGGGCGCGCTGTACATCAGGCGCGGACGGCGGCCGCCGGTCCGCTTGCAGCCGCAGATGGAGGGCGGCGGCCAGGAGCGCGGCATCCGATCCGGCACGCTGAACGTCCCCGCGATCGTCGGCTTCGGAGAAGCCTCACACCTCGCGGGCGAAGCCCTCCGGGTCGGCGAGCCCGCGAGGATCGGGGCGCTTCGCGACCGGCTGCTCACCGGTCTCCGCGAAAAAATCGGGGGAATCGAGGTCAACGGCGCCCTCGAGCCTCGCCTGCCGGGCAACCTCAACGTCTCGATTTCGGGAATCGAGGCCGAGACGCTGCTGCTGTCCGTCGGCGAGACGATCGCCGTGTCCTCAGGAGCCGCCTGCGCCGAGGCGGGAGGCAAGGGATCGCACGTGCTGCGCGCTCTCGGACTGCCTGATGAGCGCGTCTACGCGTCACTGCGCTTCGGAATCGGCCGCTACAACACCGAAGACGACGTCGATCGGGCCATTTCCGTGCTCGCGGATGCCGTCGCCGCGTCGCGCGCGCGCTCGAGCGTCGCGCGCGGCTGACACACCGTGCGCAATCTCGCGTCACGCAAATCGCGTGCCTCGGTCATGCTGCTGTCACAGAGTGCAGATCGCTCCAAGCCGTCGCGTGTCAACGAGTTGGCATTACAGTGATCCACTCTTTCCACAGGGTTTTCCACAGAATCTGTGGAAGCTCGGACGCGCGCGTTCCAGCGTCGTCCGTCGCATGGATTAGAATCGCCTTTTTTCGCGAGGTGACCCCGGCGTGAGCTACCGTGTACTCGTCCTCGAAGGCATCACCGAGCGCGGCCTCGAGATCCTGCGCGCCGAAGGCTGGACGATCGACCAGCAGAAAGCGCTTCCGCCCGCGGAGCTCGCCAAGATCGTGGGCCCCTACCACGCGATCCTGATCCGCAGCGGCAGCCAGATCACGTCCGAGGTGCTGGACGCGGCGAAGAGCCTCAAGGTCATCGGCCGACCGGGCGTCGGCGTCGACAACGTGGACCTGCAGGCCGCGACGCGCCGCGGCGTGATCGTGATGAACTCGCCGGGCGGCAACCTCGTGTCCACGGCCGAGCTCGCGATGACGCTGCTGCTTTCGGTCGCGCGCAACATTCCCCAGGCCGACGCCTCGATGAAGGCGGGGAAGTGGGACCGCAAGTCTTTCGCGGGGGCCGAGCTCCAGGGCAAGCGGCTGGGCATCGTCGGCCTCGGTCGGATCGGGCGCGAGGTGGCGATGCGCGCGCGTGCGTTCGGGATGGAGGTCGCCGCCTTCGACCCCTTCGTGGCTCCGGCCGTCGCGGAGGCGCAGCACGTCCGGCTCTGCAGCTTCGAGGAGATCCTCGAGGGATCCGACTTCCTGACGCTGCACACGACGCTCACCCGCGACACGCGCCAGCTCCTCGGTCGCGAGGCTCTGGCGCGGATCAAGCCGGGCGCGCGCATCGTCAACGCCGCCCGCGGGGAGTTGATCGACGACGAGGCGCTGCTGGCCGCTCTCGAAAGCGGGCGCGTGGGCGGGGCCGCGCTCGACGTGCACACCCAGGAGCCGCCGGTGGACTGGCGGCTCGCCAAGCACCCGCGGGTGGTGGCCACACCCCACCTCGGCGCCTCCACGCAGGAGGCGCAGGAGCGCGTGGGCACGGACATCGCCGCGCAGGTCCGCGACTTCCTGAAGGGCGGAGTGATCCAGCAGGCGGTCAACTTCTTCTCGCTCTCCGGCGACCTCTACGACCAGGTGCGCCCGGCCATGGACCTCGCGGAGCGGCTGGGCCTCTTCCTGGGCCAGGTGTGCCGCGGCTCGCTCGAGCGGATCGAGCTCGGCGTCTACGGCGACCTCCGCGAGGTGGACCTGAAGCCGATCCTCTCCGCGGCGGTCAACGGCATCCTGCGGCCGGTGCTCGCCGAGGGCGTGACGCTCGTCAACGCCCTCGCCATCGCCCAGGACCGGAGGATCGAGGTGCTCGAATCCACCTCCTCCGCGAGCGTCGCCTTCGCCAACCTGATCGCGCTCCGCCTCAAGACGAGCGAGGACGACCTGTCGGTGGCGGGCACGCTCTTCGGCCGCAACCACATGCGCCTCGTGGACGTGGACGGAGTCGAGGTGGACACGATCCCCCAGGGCAACATCCTGCTCGTGAAGAACGACGACACGCCCGGCATCGTCGGACGCGTGGGGACGCTGCTCGGGACCCAGGGCGTCAACATCGCGCGCATGGGCCTGGGGCGGAAGCCGGGGAGCGGGCGCGCGATCATGCTCATCGAGATCGACAGCGAGGTGCCGGGCGGGCTGCTCGAGGAGCTGCCCAAGATCGCGGGCATCCGCGAGGCGCGTTTCCTGAAGCTGGGCTGACCCGGCGGGCGGCCGGGGGAGGGTCTCCATGCGATTCGAAACCCTGGCCGTGCACGCGTCCGCCGAGCCGGACCCCGTGACCGGAGCGATCGCTCCGCCCCTCCACCTCTCGACCACGTTCCAGCGCGGGACGGACGGCTCCTTTCCTACCGGGTACGGCTACATCCGCGACGGGAACCCGAACCGCAACGCGCTCGAGGCCGCGATGGCGGCGCTCGAGGGCGGGACGTCCGCGGTGGCGTTCGCGTCGGGGATGGCGGCCACCGCCGCCGTCTTCCAGGCGCTCGCCCCCGGCGACCACGTCGTGGCCCCGCTCGACGCGTACTTCGGCACGCCGAAGCTCATCCGCGAGCACTTCCTTCGCTGGGGCCTCGTCGCCTCGTTCGTGGACATGACGAGCCTCGACGCGGTGCGCGGTGCCCTCACGCCGAAGACGCGGCTCGTCTGGACGGAGACGCCGTCCAACCCGACGATCGCGATCACCGACCTCGCGGGGGTCGCGGAGCTGGTGCGGGGGATGGACATCCGGCTCGCCTGCGACAACACCTGGGCCACTCCGTTCCTGCAGCGCCCGCTCGCCCTCGGCTACGACGTGGTTGTCCATTCCACGACCAAGTACCTGTCCGGGCACTGCGACGTCATGGGCGGAGTCGCCGTCTTCCGCGAGCAGGGCCCGCTCGCTGCCCGCGTGCGGGGGCTCCAGGCGGACGGCGGGGCCGTGCCGGCGCCCTTCGACTCGTGGCTCGTCCTCCGAGGCATCCGCACGCTGCCGTGGAGGATGCGCGGCCACTGCGCGAACGCGGCCGCGGTGGCGGCATTCCTGCAGGGCCATCCCCGGGTCGAGCGCGTCCACTATCCCGGGCTTCCCGGCGATCCCGGCCATGCGATCGCCTCGAGGCAGATGGACGCGCCGGGAGGCATGCTGTCGTTCGTCGTGCGCGGAGCGCGCGCCGAGGCGCTCGCGGTGGCCGCTCGCCTTCGCGTGTTCGCGCGCGCCACGAGCCTCGGCGGCCCGGAGAGCCTCATCGAGCACCGGGCGTCGATCGAAGGACCGGCGACGCGGGCACCCGAAGGCCTGCTGCGGGTCTCCGTGGGTCTCGAGCACCCGGACGACCTGGTGGCCGACCTGGCCCAGGGGCTCGACGCGGCGGGCTAGACGCCCGTCAGCCCATGTGGGCGACGACGGCCGAGCCGAACTCGCTGCACTTGACCTCCTTCGCCCCTTCCATGAGACGGGCGAAGTCGTAGGTCACGGTCTTGCTGCCGATCGCGCCGTCCATGCCCTTCAGGATGAGATCGGCGGCCTCCGTCCAGCCCATGTAGCGCAGCATCATCTCGCCGGACAGGACCACGGACCCGGGGTTGACCTTGTCCTGGTTCGCGTACTTGGGCGCGGTGCCGTGCGTCGCCTCGAAGACGGCGTGGCCGGTCACGTAGTTGATGTTGCCGCCGGGAGCGATGCCGATCCCGCCCACCTGCGCGGCCAGCGCGTCCGAGAGGTAGTCGCCGTTCAGGTTCAGGGTGGCGATCACGTCGAAGTCGTCGGGGCGGGTCAGGACCTGCTGCAGCGTGATGTCGGCGATGGCGTCCTTCACGACGATGCGCCCCGCGGCGACGGCCGCCTTTTGCTCGTCGTTGGCCGCGCTCTCGCCCTTGTCCTTCTTCGTGCGCTCCCACTGCTCCCAGGTGTACGTCTGCTTAGCGTAGTCGCGCTCGGCGAGCGCGTAGCCCCACCCGCGGAAGCCGCCCTCCGTGAACTTCATGATGTTGCCCTTGTGCACCAGGGTGAGGCTCTTCCGCTTGTTCGCGATCGCGTACTCGACGGCCGCGCGCACGAGCCTCTCCGTCCCTTCGCGGGAGACCGGCTTCATTCCGAGGGCGGCCGTGTCGGGGAATCGGATCTTCTTGTACATGGCCGGGAAGGTCTCTTTCAGGAAGGCGAGGGCCTTCTTGACGTCGTCGCTTCCGGCCTCGAACTCGATGCCCGCGTAGATGTCCTCCGTGTTCTCCCGGAAGATCACCATGTCCACCTTCTCGGGACGCCGCACTGGCGAGGGGACGCCCTTGAACCAGCGGACGGGGCGGAGGCAGACGTAGAGGTCGAGCATCTGACGGAGGGCCACGTTCAGGGAGCGGATGCCGCCGCCTATGGGCGTCGTGAGCGGCCCCTTGATCCCGACCAGGAACTCGCGGAAGGCCTCGACCGTCTCGTCGGGCAGCCAGGTGTCGTGCTTGTCGAAGGACTTCTGGCCGGCGAGGACCTCCATCCAGTGGATCTTCCGCTTGCCGCCGTAGGCCTTCTCGACCGCGGAGTCCATCACGCGGACGCTGGCCCGCCAGATGTCGGGTCCCGTTCCATCGCCCTCGATGAACGGGATGATCGGCTGGTCGGGGACCTGCAGACGCCCGTCGCGAATCTTTATCTTCGTCCCCGCCGCCGGCACCTGGGTCAGCTTGTACTCCATGGCACGCGCCTCCCTGCGCGGACATTCTAACGGCGATCGCCCGGTGACGCTGCCGGGCCGGGCGAGGTAGAATCGGCGCCCGCGAAAGGAACGGCTTCATGAACAGGAAAGTGACGGTCGTGGGCGCCGGCAACGTGGGGGCGACGCTCGCCCAGCGCCTCGCCGACCGCGAGCTCGGGGACATCGTCCTCATCGACATCATCGAAGGGATGCCCCAGGGCAAGGGTCTCGACATCATGGAGGCGACGCCGGTCGAAGGCTCGGACGCCCGGGTGGTGGGGACGAACGACTACAAGGACACCGCGAACTCGGAGGTGGTCGTGATCACCGCCGGAATCGCGCGCAAGCCCGGAATGAGCCGGGACGACCTCCTCAACACCAACTACAAGATCGTCAAGGAGTGCACGGAGAATGCGCTCAAGCATTCGCCGAACGCGATCCTGATCGTGGTGTCGAATCCCCTCGACGCCATGTGCCAGGTCGCCTACAAGGTGTCGGGCCTGCCCAAGCACCGCGTCTTCGGGATGGCGGGCGTCCTCGACAGCGCGCGCATGCGGACGTTCATCGCCATGGAGCTCGGCGTCTCGGTGGAGAACACCCACGCCTTCGTGCTCGGCGGCCACGGCGACACGATGGTGCCCTTGCCGCGCTACTCGACGGTCGCGGGGATCCCGATCACGGAGCTCCTGCCGCCCGACCGCGTGGACGCGATCGTCAAGCGCACGGCCAACGGCGGGGCGGAGATCGTGTCGCTCCTGAAGACGGGCTCCGCGTACTACGCGCCGTCGTCCTCGACGGCGGAGATGGTGGACGCGGTCCTCAAGGACAAGCACAAGGTGCTCCCCTGCTGCTGCTACCTGGAGGGCGAGTTCGGCATCAACGGCCTCTACGTGGGCGTCCCCGCCCAGCTCGGGGCCAAGGGCGTCGAGAAGATCTGGTCGATCAAGCTCACCGACGCCGAGCAGGCGGCCCTCACCAAGTCGGCGGCGGCGGTCAAGGAGTTGGTGGACGTCCTGAAGCTCTAGGGCTAAACGTCGTCGAACGCCCGTCCGAGGCGTCGATCGACGACGGGTGGCGTCAAGTCATCTCCAAGGTCGAGAGCCGTCCACCCAAGGCGGGCCGCGCCGAGACCCTGCCGTCCCGCTCTTTTCTCGATGAGGACCGTCACCTTGCGACGCCCGGATCGGGACCAGCAGGCTCGGGACCCGGAGGCTCGAGGCCCATGTGGCGCGCCATGGTCTTCTTCCCGTAGTCGATCTCGGCCAGATACCGATTGTGCGTGTAGCACATCAGGCAGATGTTGTCGAAATCGTGGTTGCCTCCCAGACCATAGGGATGCCTATGGTGGTACTCGAGGCGATGCCGCTCCGGACATCGGCGTCCTTACGGGTCCACGAAGCGGCACCGACCCCCGTCACGGCGATACACAGCACGCCGAACTGCGAACGGAAGATACCGGGAAGCAGGCAAGGCATCTGTCCGCACGAGGGCCTTCCGCGGAGTGCTTGTCAACGCGAATCGCCGTGCCTCTAGCCGCCGCCGGAGCTCTCCGACAGCTTTTCCGATGATCGCGGCGAGGTCGCCGTCGGGGAGTTCGGACCGTAGAAGAGCCCGAAGCCGATCGAGGTCGTCGTGAAGCTGCTCTCCGGCCGTGAATTGGATCTTGTATCTGGCCGGTGAGAGCGGCTCGACGATGGGAGCCGAGGTCGGGTCTGGACGAGGTGCCGTATTCGCAACAGGGACCGGCGAGGACCCCACAACTGATCCCGGGACCACTTCGGCGGATCGCTCCGCGACTGCAGGGGCGGAATTGGCAGCTGATCCCGGGACCAGCTCGACCGACAGCTCGCCGGGCACCGGCCCGGGCGACCTGTCCGGTAGCTTCCGCATCACGGAAGGAACGTCCGCCCGGGGATACATCTGAGCGACGAGCTTCTCGATCTCGCGCTTCGTCTTGTAGGCTGCGCGAGAAAGCAGCCAGTCCCGATTCTCCGTCGTGAGGAACTTCACCAGGACGGCGATGCCGCTCACATGGAGGCGCCCGTCCGCGAGCATTTCCAGCAGTACGGGGTGCCGCCGCGACGCCCGCGCCACGCGGATCCGCCGAAAGGCTTCGCCCTCGGCGAGGTGCAGGACACGCGTGCAGTAGACAAACATGGACGGGCAGGCGTGGTGAGCGAACAGGCGCCGGAAGTCCACCTCGGCGATGTGGGCGACGAGTGACGACTCGGCGCGCCGGGACTGGCCGGCGACTTCCGCGAGCGCCGAGAGGAGCTGGTCGTCGGAGAGTGACTGGAGCGGTCGATGCAGTGCCATGCAACGAAGGTAAGACCGACCTTGGACACCATGGGTCCGCGCCTAACGGAGCGAAGAATTATTTGGGCGTCCCTGCTCGGCAGGAGCGCACGCAGGGCATGCTCCTGACTGACGCCGACCCGGAAGATGACTGCCTGGCGCTGGTGTTCGACCACGAGGAACGGGCGTCCGCGCCATTCGATGCCGCGACCGCGCTCGGGACGCAGAGTGTGTCGGGAACTACTCCTTCCTGGCGACTGGTCCCGGGATCACCGCGACCGCGACGCGGCGGTGAATGGGATCCCGACCCCGGGGGCGCGTCCCGGGATCAGTGCCGCGACCGCGACGGCACCGTGAACAGGATCCCCACCTCGGGCGACCAGTCCGTGGCCTTGGACGTCAGGCCCAGGCCGTTGTTGAGCTTCAGGCACACGCTGCGGGTAATGTGCCACTGGACCTCGGTGATGAGCGAC